>JBFMGX010000010.1 GCA_040752595.1 Candidatus Zixiibacteriota bacterium | reverse complement strand
GGGTTTGACCGCTGACCGCCGTTGGACGCCGCGACCGGTTGGTTTGGTCGCAGGTGTCCGCTTCACCGCGGTACGGCGTGTGTGCGTTCTGCCGGGCATGCGTTGCCTCCTGTTGAAGGGAACTGCCCTTGGCGTCCGGTTCGTTCGTCGCCGCTGGGAATCTATGCCCCGCTGATTCGTTTGCCAACGCCAAACGTGAACAACCGGCACATCACGACGACGGAGACCTACGCGCGGGTGTCAGATGACTCCCTCAGGCAGGTGATGCGATCGCGTCTGTCGGCCTGCTCACTCCGGCGCACTGGTCGTCAATAGCGTCGCCCGCGATCAGGCCGGTCGCCTCGGGGTCGGCCTTGGCCCCGCGGACCCCCACCACCCCGACGTTCCTCCGGCGGTCGCGCCTCGCTGACGTTCAATACCTGCCCCTTCAGTTCGGTTCCACTGAGAGCGGCAATGGCGGCGATGGCTTCGGCCTTGGTGGGCATCTCCACGAACCCGAACCCCCGCGGCTGGGCAGTGTACCTGTCCCGGACCACGGTGGCAGATTCCACTTGGCCGTGAGGTGAGAATAGCTCCTTCAGCTCGTCGTCCGTGACTTCGGGCGACAGTCCCCCGACGTAGATTTTCATGATCACCCCTTCTTCTGACGCACCGCTCGAGTGCGCCTTCGGGCGGTCCGTGCCGACCCGCTGTCAGCAAGAACGGTCAAGAGTGGTTTCAATCCGAAGGTTATTCTGGCGATCCTCCAGCGCGCCCTCGGCCACCGGCACATCACGACGGCGTGAGACTATGCGCAACCGCGAGATGATGCTCTGCAGCGCGCGGTGGGAGCGATCGGGACTTCTACCGCCGAACGGCGGGGGCACGATCCCGGGCACTTACTCGGCTTTGCCGCTAGTGATGGCAGGTTTGGTCTTGTTCCGGTTTCTCTTCAGCAGGGCGCGGGCCGCTCGACGATCACGCGTAGTGCGGGGATCAGGGCGGCGGACCTCGCTGACCTCAAGCGCACCTCCCAGGCTGGTGCAGCCGTCGAGGGCGGCAATGGCGGCGACCGCTTCACGGCAGACCGGCATGTCGACGAAGCCAAATCCGCGGGGCGCACCGCTCAGATGGGCCTTCATGACCTCCGCAGACGCAACCGTACCAAAAACTGCAAATGCCCGCCGAAGCTGCTGGTCAGTCACCGCATTCAGCAATCCACCCACGTAGATCTTCACGCAACCAACTCCTTCCGACCCCCCAATCAATCCAAGGCGGGCAGCAATTCAGGTACTCCAACTGCAAGATCGGCACAGGGCGGGTGGATTCCTACGAAAATCGGTGGCTCGCGAGCAGATCAAAGCGACTTGGGCAAATCACACCATCGAGTCGGAATCCGTCCGGTGAGAGTCCCAGAGGGCCCCTCGCGTGGAGACTCGTCGGGATGTTTCCCCCGATCGCGGTGCCGACCCCCTCTCCGAGGTGGCTCTGAACCTCGATGCAAGGCAGGCCGCGGCGAGAAAAACGCAGGAATAAACTTGCACATTCCCGGCCAATATCCGTATAACGCGTCGTGTAGAACGAAGCCTTAGACTTTTCTCGGACTGACCGCACGGTATTCTCCTCCCACGGCACTCACAGAAAAGCCCGACTGGTTTCACCCGGCCATCAGGGCCAGCGGACAGGGAGCGCCGATTCGTTCCCGCAAGTGGAAGGAAGTGTGCCATGGCGGAAGGTACCGTCAAGTGGTTCAACGACAGCAAGGGTTACGGCTTCATCTCGCAGGAGGGCGGCAAGGACGTCTTCGTGCATCATGAGTCGATCCAGGCGGAAGGGTTCCGCAGTCTTGCTGAGGGGGATAAGGTGGAGTTCGAGGTCGTCCAAGGTCCGAAGGGACCGCAGGCCGCGAACGTGCGCAAGCGCTGATTCGCCCATCTCACGACAAACGAACCCCCGGAGGGATAGCCTCCCTTCGGGGGTTCACTGTTGGCCTCTGCTTTGTCTGCCCGGTTTCGCAATGCGGACGGATTGCAACGAGGAGTAGAAGTCCGGAGCGTGAGCCGGTGCTGTGAATCATCGGCGACGTCCCGGGGAGCGCAGATCATGTCGCCCGCGAGTGCATGCTCTTCAGTTCTGATGAAGCGCGGCCGAGGTCGCCTCCCTCGGATTCGTCGCAGGTGTTTCCTGCAACGGCAGGGAGGCCCGAACACTGACCGACTTCAGGTACGCATTGGGGTCGTGGTGGAGCGCGCCCTTTGGCAACAGGGGCCAGAAGGGTCCGAGATCCCGCCAAATGGTGTCAGAGTAGACGGGTGGGAGCTCATCTGTGTCCTGTTCAAAATAGGCGCGGAACGGGCGATCGTGGTCGAGGCGATGACGAACCTGACGGTAGTATTTGATCCGTCCTGCCCCTTCCGATGAGAGCGCACGGATCACATTCAGCCATCCGGGAATCCCCACGCCATTCACCCGAAAGCGCCTGGCGATCATCCGCGATGAGCAGGCGAAGCAGGTCACGTCAATCACATGGGAATAGAAGTCCGGCCACTCATAGTTCTTCACCCGCACGTTGATCGCGCGGCAGTTGTTGAGGAAGTGGAACGGGAAGGACAGTACACGTCCGGCGCGCTGGTAATCGAGATTGGCCACCGCGGCCTGTCCGAAGGCGGTCAGCAACGAGAAGGCGGGAAACGCGCCGGGAGTCATGTCGAGGAATCTCTTGGTCAGCTCGAAGGGTTCCTCTCCCGCATCGCTGTCCAACCCGAGAACGAAGTTGGCTTGGACGTAGGGCACGTGCCGGAGGATCATGTTGACCTGCTCGGAGACTTCCCTGACCTTCTCCACGCCGGTTGCCCCACCGGTCTTCGACTTCTCCCCGAGTTCGTACCACGACTCTATCCCCGGCAGAAGCACTTTGAAGCCGTTTCGTTTCAGGCGCCGCACATGATCCTCGGAAAGGACGGAGAGACTGCTCTCGGCGATGAAGTCGATCCGGTCCGGCGGCACGGCCTCTTCGATCGTCTGCATGGCATCGTTAAACCGCACGCCGAAGTTCGGATCATGCCATCCGACGTGCGGTCGCCGTAGCTTCGTGAGGAGGAAGTGCAGGTCTTCCTTGATGACGGCGGCATCGACCGGCTGGTAGGGAACCCCCGCGTCGATGCAGAAATTGCAGGTGTAGGGGCATCCCAGGCTGCCGATCATCGGGACGATCTTGATCAACGGGGCCTTGCGCAGCGTGGCTTCGAGGAATTTCCACCGTTCACGAACGCCGGGGAGTGAGACCGGCTGCGTCGACGCCGACAGGCACATCCCCAACGGGCGATGCCGTGAGCAATCCCGCAGTACGTCGCCAATCACCGTCTCGTCGGTGAAGCCAAGAACGTAATCGAAGTACTGCCGGGCGTCCTGGGGGTAGCATCGTGCGTGGGGGCCACCCAGGACGGTGATCGCGCCTTGGGATCTAAACAACTGGCTCAACGCATACGCCAGTTGCGCCGCTTCGGTGAACGCCCCGATGAAAACGAGATCGGGTTTCGCCGGCAGCTCATGACTGAGATCCTCAAACCCCGTATAGCACGTCAATGAGACCTCGTGACCCCGGGCTTCGCACCAGGTGGCAACCACTTGGGGCATGATGCTGGCGAAGTTGGCATTCATGACCCGGGCCCACAGCCCCGGTCTGGCGGAGTTGGACACGAGATCAATGATGCCGATTCGGAGCTTACGCACATGACCCTCTCAATCTGACTGTGTGCCAGGGGGGTGCGCCTCGGCGGAGCGGCAGTCGATCTGGTCCGCCATACTCTGCTGCATATTCACCCTTGTGAATCCTTGGTCTTTCACGAATCACCACGCCGTGCGGAGTCGTGACCGTTGTCGATGCATTATACAGGTAAACCGGAGAACTGCGCTATTGAATTCTGCGTGCCCCTGTGATCACTGTTCACGATATGCTGCGGATGGTCAACGTCGTCTTCCGTGGTGATGACCCGGCGACCGAGTTCCACGACCCTTGCGCCCCGTGAGGCGGGCAAGACAAGGATGACACTGAGGCCCGTGTGGTTCTTGCCTCGCGGACTTCTTGGTGTTACCCCAAGCTTTCGCCCAGTTCGACGACCTGTGGGATGTGCTGTACCCGCAGGAGCGACCCCGCCTGGTCCGGTCCCTGATCGCGACCGTCACCTATGAGGTCGCAGGTGAGGTACGGATTGCCTTGAAGCCGGGGGCGATTCCAGACACGGCGTGAGGCGGCAAGTGCGCGTCGACCACTGTTGATACCGCTCTGGCCGCCTTCGAGCCGTATCGCCCGCGACTCAGCAAGTTCCGTCGCTCACATTATTGGCTTGACATCGTGGAATATGGGAATACGTTGACTCGCGGTAGGTAGTAGGGACACAGGCGGGGAGGCAGCGCTGTGCGCGGTCACCGATCACCTCTTGTCTCCGTCCGGTCGGCGTTGATCGTCGGATCCAGTATGGCCGGCGATGACGGCCGTGTGCTGGTCGTGAGCACATAAGGGGGGATCGAATGGCGAGGAGAGAGCTGACGGGGCGATCGTGGTCCAAAGGGATACTGAGCACCATGCTCCTGGCCGGGGCACTGGCCTTGGCCTGCTCCGACAAGGGGACCGAGCCGAAGCCAGGGAGCTACCGGCTGTACGTTGCCAAGACGGGAGACCCAGAAGGGTGGGTGGCCGTCATTGACTGCGCCACGGACTCCGTCGTCGACACGCTGCGGTATGGGTTCCAGCGTGACGGCATGGGCATCGTGGCCTCACCGGATGGGAAGTACCTGGCTGTCACGGGTTCGGGCCGCCGCCCGCTGATCTGGGATGTGGCGGGAGGCGCCCCCATCGGCTATCTGTCGGTGCCGATGATGCCGCCTGCGTTCTTGCCCGACATCCACGCGGTTGTAGGGACACCATTCGACAGCACTCTTGTTTACTCCCTTCCGACCCTTGCTCCCACGACCACCTGGCCCGTAGAACTCATCTGGGCAGAGAAGGTACCTGGAAAACCGTGGGTTATGGGCATTGACCAACGGCAGTCGTCCGTTCCTAACGACGACGAATCGAAGCTGGCCATCTTTGACTACCAGGAAAACCAAGAGATCGATTCGGTGATCATCGAACCGGACGATCAGGGCGTCGGCTTTCAGGTCACCCGCTTCACGCTGTCCCCGGATGGACGGCGGCTGTACGCGGTTGGCGGCGGTGCCGGAGGCGGGCCGTCCCTGATCGGATATGATCTGGAGAGACGGCAGGTGGTGTTCAGACGAGCACTGTCCGTGGCCGTTGGCTACTGCCGAGTTACACCCGATGGCAGAGAGGTATGGGTTTCCGAGCACGGATTCCTGTGGCAGACCCCAATCTACCCGGGGCATGTCATTGCATTCGATGCACAATCGGGCCACCCCTTGGACACGATCAAGACCGACGGCCTGGGCCCGACCCCCAATGACGGACTGGCAGTACTGGACATCAGGTTCTTGCCGTCGGGAGAGAAGGCATATGTGAACACGTACCACAGTGGTCCGGTTCTCGTGATTGACGTGCGTACGCACACAATCGAGAGGTTCATCCTCACTTCGGGAGGGTCGGCGCACGCCATCGACTTGGCTCCGGTACCATAGGAGGCGCGACATGCGAATATGGGTGCTGCACACTGCAGTGACAGCGCTATTGGCAACCGCCCTCTTGCTGGTGACGGCGGGAACTGGAGCCGGCGAGGCACTGACGGCAACTTGGACTACTGATCTTCCCCCGTTTTCGTTGACACTCGGTTAGATAGTCTTCCCTTCCAACTGCTCCTCAAACTCAATCGGACTGAGATCGTTCAGGCTGGTGTGCATGCGTTCCCGGTTGTACCAGCCCTCGATCCATGCCACGACCGCGCTCCGGGCCTCGGTTCGCGTCGCCCAGTAGGTTCCGTGCACGCGTTCGGTCTTGAACGAACCGAAGAAGCTTTCCACCACCGCGTTGTCCCAGCAGTTGCCCTGGCGGCCCATGCTGCCGCGCAGGTGGAAACGGGTGATCATGGCCGTGACGTCCTCGGCGCCGTACTGCGACCTGCGAGCCGAGTGACAGATCAGACCCGGTGTCGCCGCCCGCACACCCAGCGCCATGTCCAACGCACCGGTCACCAACTCAGTGGCCCGAATTCGCCCCTATTCCGCGGCCAGTCCGGCCGCCGTCTGGGTGCCCGGCAGGTTCAACTGCGGTTCGCAGCCCTGTGCCGGCAGGCCAGCATCACCCGCCCCGTCTCCGTCCACTCCCTCCGCCACACGTTCGCCACCCGGCTGTACCACAAAACCGGCGACCTGTACCTGGTCCAGCGGGCGCGGGGGCATAGGCAGATTACAACGACGGAGATCTATGCGAGAGTGTCAAACGAGGCGCTGAAGCGGGCGGTCACAGCGCACTGATATCGTGCTTGATTCCATCGTGTGAATCCGCCGAGATTCTGACGGGTGCGCGCGCGAAGCGGCACCCCTGATCGTCCTAATCGGACGAAGGACGGACGTAATGGCACAAGGTACTGTGAAGTGGTTCGACGAGCAGAAGGGCTTCGGGTTCATCGCCCAAGAGGGCGAAGAGGACGTCTACGTCCACCGCGATGCCCTCGGGGCGGAAGGGTTTGGCACACTGAAGGCGGGAGACCGCGTGGAATTCGACGTAGTCCGTGGGCGGCAGGGGCCGCAGGCCGCCAATGTGACCAAACTCAAGTCGAGGCCATCTCCGTTCGACTGATCGTTCCCGTGTCGGCTCGACAGTGAGAATATCCAAACGGGGTCCCTTGACCTTTCCCTGGGTCAGCGTCTCTATCTCTCCGTACCACGCTGGCGACGCCGCAACGGTTGGGCACTGAACCGCGGCGTTGCCTCGGATCCCACGGATGAGGTAGAGTTGCGCCAGCCGACTATGCCACCGAACCATTGACCTCTACGTCGTTCGCAGGACGCTGGGGCATAGGCAAATCACGAAGACGGAGATCCGTGCGAGTATGATCGACGCGGGTTGAGACGAAAGGCAAAGCGATGAGTACATGGCGGCACTTGTTCCTCGACGGCGAGTTCAGCCCGCGGCTGCGTCTGTTGTCCGGGCTAACCTTGGCGCAAGTTCTACGACGACCAGCGGGCGCGTCACACTCGATCTACGAAGAGCTCTGGCATACAGCGAAGTGGCAGACCATCGTGGTCGGACGCGATCAGGCGGCCCGTGACGCGTACTTGTCCGAAGGGTTCCAGTACCCTGACCAGACGCCGGATGACGAGCAGGCGTGGTCGGCTTTGGTGAAGGAGTTTCTGTTGGGGGCGGAGAAAGCGGTGGAGTGGGGGCAGTCATCCGAAGAACAGGCGGCCGAAGTCGAAGTCGGTGTGACGGTGAGAGACGTACTCGAAGGCCTGGCCGTACACAACGCCTACCACTTGGGCAAGATTGTGGCGTTGCGGCAGGCGATCGGTGCGTGGCCGCCACCGTCAGAGTAAGCGGATGTTGACCGAAGTGCCGCCACACCTTCGCCACCCGGCTGTACCACCGGACCGGCGACCTGTGCCTCGTCCAGCGCGCGCTGGGGCACCGGCAGATCACGACGACGGAGATCTACGCCAAGGTGGGGGAGGAGCAGCTGAGGCAGGCGGTGAGGATATCGTGAATGTCGCTCTCCCGGCTACTCGGATGTGATTGATCGCATGACCTCGAGGGCTTTGTTGGCCATCCGGTCTTGGAATTCGGCCAGTTCCTCCGCCGAATGCCGTGTCTTCAGGAACGTCCGGGTTTCCACGAATATCTCTTGCTCGGTGCGCAGCAAGAGCGGCAGGAAGCCGGTGCCTTCCGTATTGTCCAGCGGACCGACGTTGACATAGCTCACTCTGTCCCTCTCCCTGTAGGGCCAAATGAGGCGCTTGATGCGGAGCGACTCCGTCCACAGGGGAGCGTCGGCGCCATTCCACAGAGCTTCCGGGCTGCGTCCGGCCTCGACCCACAACGGAAGGGCAATCGCGCACAGCGGCTGACCGGGAATGACCCATAGGGTCGCCAGCGATTGCGGATCGTCGGGCTTCCGCCCTACCATCACGACCGCCGCGGCCGTCAACTGCCGGCTGATACAATCTCCCGCGTAGAGCCAGTGGTCCTCTCCGGCCGGGGTGTTCTTCAACTCGTCAAGCTCCGGATGGTCCAAGAGCACGTGACCGAGGTCGCGCGTGAATCGGTGCAGGATGTCCTGATGGGCGATCGGGCGGGGAGCGGCCTTTTGGAATAGCGCGCTCGCCCGGCGGAACCGCAGGTAGCCCGCGCCGTCGCCCTCTGTTCCGCTCCGGGAGAAGTTGGTGACCACGAGGTATCTCTCTGCCGGTGTCGCAGCATCGGACTTCGCGAACCCATGGTTGTGAACCTCGAAGAGGAACGCTCTGCCCGACGCGTCCATCACGGCGAAGTTGTCGCCCTGGCTGCCAAACTCCGGCCCGAGGTTGGCCTCCAGATAGGCCTCGAAGTCCTCCACGGTGCGGCAGGTTCGCAAGGCGTCGGCCATGATCACGCCCTCAAGGTCGGCGGTCTCCCCGCTGGTGCTGGGGAGGTTGTAGGCATCGGTGTTGATGATCCCGAAGCCGGCCGCGTTCAGCCCCGCAAAGCACTTCCGTCCCGAAGCGTCGTCGGCATTGGTCAAACCCAGATACGAGAACGGCAGATCACGCACGAAGACAACCTTGTTGGACTGGGTGTCGGTGTCCCGGTTCTTCCAGAGCATGGGACGACCGGCAACGGACGCTTGCGGGCTTACGATCGCCGCCGTGCATCCACCTTGCGCGACGGTTGCCGGGGATCCTGTGCCGAGGATCAACGCCATCCCGGCAAGGGCCACTATTCTGTTCATTCTTGCCTCGCTTGAGACTCGGTTCATACCCGGCCACCCAATACCCTACGGCCAAAGAACTCCGGCTCGATGGCCCCTTGTCAACCACGCATTACCTCCACGTGAGGCAGACGGCGCCCACTCGTCCAGCGCGCCCTCGGGCACCGGCACATCACCACGACGGAAATCTATGCGCGGGTGGGGGATCGGGCGCTGAGGCGGGCGGCGGCGGGCACTTGATCAACCGAACGACTCTGCCCAGGCCACTTGTCTCTGGGAAGCTGCGGTCCCGCAAGATTCCATTTCGCCGAACAAAGCCAACATCTCGGCTTTCTGCCGATCGCCGAGAAGTTGTTCTGCCATCGGAAACAGAAGGTGATCCTCTCTCTCGATGTGGGCACGCCAGAGTACGACGGAGTCGCGAATCGTCTGAACGAGGGCGTGCGCGGCCTCCCCGTCTCCGTGCATGGCCGGCTCGAGCTTCAACTCAATCGCCGCGACCATCTCGCGCACCTGTGCGTGTTCGTCCAGCATGATGCCGATCGGGCCTCCGCCGCGGGGCACACCCATCTGCTCCAGGCGCACAAACAGGACCGTCTCTTCCTTCTGAAAATGGACTCCATCCGCGAACTCACGGAGGAACTTGAGAGCGCAGAGGACAAAGATGCCGTTCAGGGGGTTGCCATTATCCACGCGGATGGCCTCGGTCGCCATGGCGTTCAGCACACGTTGGATCAGCTGGTGTTCGGCTCTGAGTGACTGGCAGAGTTCAGCCAAACCTCGTACTCCTCAATCCCCCCCGCTTCGAATTGCCATCTCACTGACCTTATCGGCGGCGGGGAAGCGGAAACTGTGCGCTTTCACAGGCGACAACAAGTCCATGTGCAGGCGGGAGATGGAGCGCTCCAGCGGGCCGCTTGCCTCGGTTCTTGATCTGACCGGTCCAGCACTTGCCCCCGCGATCTTCGTTGTGGTGGCAACCGATTCGGCATTCTATCTTGAATCCGGAGTGCATATTCTCGTGGGGTCGGTTCCATGATTGGCCAGACCATCTCCCACTACAAGATCACCGCCAAGCTCGGCGAAGGCGGCATGGGGGAAGTGTATCTGGCCACCGACACGAATCTCGGTCGATTGGTGGCCATCAAGTTCCTCGCGGCCAACCGGGCGGCCGATCCCGAGGCGCGTCAGCGTTTCATCCATGAGGCCAAGGCGCAGGCGATGCTGAGCCATCCCGGCATCGCCACGTTCCATGATGTCGGCGTGGCGGAGGGGCGCGCCTTCATTGTCATGGAGTATATTGAGGGGGCCCCTCTTCCCAAACTGGCCCTCGCTGAAGATCTCTCCCTCAGCGAGGTTCTTGATTTGGTGATTCAGGTTGCCGAGGGGCTCCGGGCAGCCCATGAGCATGGAGTTGTGCATCGGGACATCAAGCCGGAAAACATCCTCGTCACGGCCAAGCATCAGGTGAAGATCACCGATTTCGGGCTGGCCAAGTGGAAGGGAGCGACCACACTGACCCGCGAGGGCACCCGCAATCCGTACGGGTGTCGATGTCTACTATGCTTGACAGGTCGCCAGGAGTCAAGTTACTTGGGGAAGGACGTACAGTTATGATCACCAAGGCGCTCGAAGCCAAGGTCATCTGCCCGGAAGATGTGAGGCAGCGTCTCTGGCAGACGCATGTTGTGTTCAACGACAAGGTCCGCGCCGTCATCCCGTACCTCTTCAAGATGAAGAACGGGCGGCTCGGTGAGGATTGTGAGTGTCTCTATCGTACCATTCGCAACAATCAGGATGCCACGGGCAAGCTGGAAGCGGTGACGCTCCCTCAGTGGAATTCCGCGAAGCCTCAGAGCGGCAAGCCGTCCGATGAATGGGCGGTCCGCGCCGACCGCATCCGTCGTTCGGGCCAACGGCCGTTTGCCCAGGAGGAACTGCTCCGGGGGCTGCCATCTGAGTTCCGACGGAAGATCCTTGAAATGGCTTTTCAGATGGTCAAAGGGCATGAGGAACTCCTGGCTGATTGGAAATCCCGCCACCGGGAATGGCGAGCGGACCGCGCAAAATGGGAAAGTGCACATCCGGAATTCATGGCTGTGTTGCCCATGTTCGCCGACTTCGAGAACAAGGACGGCCAGATTAGGGGGAGCCGCCTGCGCTGGAGTCTCTATCTCGAGTGTTTGTCCGGTTCTCCACAACTCGCGGCTTGGCGAGGCGGCACAAGCGAAATCACTCCGCTCTCGGAACAGGAGCGCGCGGAACTGACCCGTCCCGCTGACCAGTTCGAAGAATTCTTCAAGAAGAATCCGGAACTCGGTGAGCTGGATCGTCTCTACGGGCAATACCGCGAGCTCTTTCGAAAACCGAAGGGGCGCAAACAACACCATGATGGTTTCGACCATCCGCCCACTTTCACGCTGCCCGACCCGGTGCGGCATCCCCAATGGTACACGTTCAAGAACAAGGCATCATATAGGGCGCTTGATCTTGGTCCTAAGGCCTCGTCTCTGGAGGTCTGCCTGCCCGGTCATGCAGAGAGCGGAGGCCGTGGTGTATGGCGGACGCTGCAATTCCGCGGTGATCCGCGCCTGCGTCGGCTGACGTTCATCGGTCAGGAAGGAAGAGGGCGGAGGAAAACGACCTACCGGTACACCGATCCCATGTCCGGGCGGTGTTTTGATGCCGACCTCAAAGGGATCAAACTGCTCTTCCGCAACCGCCAACCATACCTGATGCTCACGCTGTCACTCCATGAGCAACGACTGCCCAAGATCGAGCGACGTCAGATCCGGATCCCCGGTACGCAGGGTGAGCGGTCGCGCCCAGCCCCGGTGGATGGGATGACGACATTGGCGGTCGATTTCGGGCATCGGCATGTCGCCGCGATCACGCTATGCCACTGCGACAACGGTCGTCCGCAGCAGGCGACCTTCATGCCACACTACCCGCACGGAAGGACCGGGGACCAAGGGGCAAAGCCGGTAGGCGCGTGGCTACCGAAGCTCCCAGGGCTGTCCTTTGACGACATTGGTGCGCACGACAAGCACCTCCGCGCACTGGTCTCCTCCTCATTCGCGGGGGCAGCCGAACGTGGTGGCGTGCGACGCGGACGCCACGTTGCCAGGGGCGGTACATCATTCGGGGAGCTGCGCGATCACATCAACAACATGAAGGAGGATCAATACAAGAAGGCCGCCTCACTCATCGTCGCAACGGCGGTCAGAAACGGCGTCCGGGCCATCTTGGTCGAGAATCTGAAGACCTACAAACCGACTCTGGAGCGCACGAAAACGGAGAACCGCCGTCGCATGCAGTGGGCCGTGCGTCGCGTCATCGTGTTCGCAGGTCAGTTGGCGGCCCTGTACGGCATCAAGGTCGAAGACTGGGTTCCTCCCGGCTACTCCTCCACGACGTGTTCTGCATGCGGCTGGCCTGGTTACCGGTACAAGGTGCCCCGCCGCAGCGAATGGGACCGCTTCTATGGACGTCGCGCGGGCCGCGAGTATGTGAAGATGGCGATACTCGAGCGCGGCGGGCCGCTCTTCTGTTGCGCCAATCCGCAGTGCACGAGGCGAAGAATCAACGCCGACGTCAATGCGTCGCTGAATCTACACTTGTCATACTATGGGCTGTTCGTGCGTCCCAGTTACGATCGCCGGACGAAGGCCTATGAAATCGGCGACACACGCGTTGCGGATGCCGATCTGCGCGCCGAGGTGGGTCGCTACCTCAATGGCCAGTGATGGATCGGCCGGCCGGCCCGAACTCCACTGTTGACGGAATCGCCTCCCGCCCGCATCTTACTCCCGCCCTTCCCGTGAGGGCGCCCTCCCGCTACAGGCCGGAGGGAGAACGTCAGGTTGAGTGTCAGGGGCCGATCAGAATCGACGATCGCTGGTAGAGGGTCGCTGATCGTTATAGACGACGGGTCAAAGACGGTCCACCCTTTGACGGAGGCCCTTTTCTGGGAGCGCGGACCCCGAGTGGCGCTTGGAGGCGCCCGGGTTCGCGACGAGTCGATGTACGTTGCAGAGCAAGGGGTTGCGATCAGGTCGCCGTGGCGAAGATGACACCTCGACGACTGCCATGAGGTGGGTACGCGGGTTTCGCGTCGGAGCGCATTGATCCCCAAGGAATTCGGCTCTCTGGGGCCGCAACGACATCGACCTGAAGAGCGGCTTGGACACTCTCCCAAAGAACTCGGAAACGTGGCGTTGACCTGCCGCAACGACATCGACCTGAAGAGCGGCTTGGACACTGTTGAGTGTGGTCATGGTCAAATCCCATCCTCTCGCCGCAACGACATCGACCTGAAGAGCGGCTTGGACACTGGTACATCGAAGGCAACCATTCACGGTTAGGATGCCGCAACGACATCGACCTGAAGAGCGGCTTGGACACCCGCCTTGAGGGCATGCGAGATAGTGACCGCTCGGCCGCAACGACATCGACCTGAAGAGCGGCTTGGACACCGATATAGGCGGAGGTTGTGCTATGCCATTGGGCGCCGCAACGACATCGACCTGAAGAGCGGCTTGGACACTATTTTTGAACAGTTGACGTATCGTATGTGATGAGCCGCAACGACATCGAC
This sequence comes from Candidatus Zixiibacteriota bacterium, assembly GCA_040752595.1. Classification (NCBI taxonomy): domain Bacteria; kingdom Pseudomonadati; phylum Candidatus Zixiibacteriota; species Candidatus Zixiibacteriota bacterium. The sequence goes on along the minus strand of JBFMGX010000010.1, from coordinate 388 downwards.
CTGAAGAGCGGCTTGGACACACGGTCGGCAATTGTCCCCCGTTGCGTCTCGGCAGCCGCAACGACATCGACCTGAAGAGCGGCTTGGACACACAGCGCTCGCATCCGCTGCGTTTGACGGTCGGTGCCGCAACGACATCGACCTGAAGAGCGGCTTGGACACGCCGTGTTGCAGCCGGGGCTGCTCGCGATCAAAAAGCCGCAACGACATCGACCTGAAGAGCGGCTTGGACACTCCGTCCTCACCAACATCACCACCGGCGCCGCCGCCAGCCAGCGCTGCCGCTGGTTCGAGTTCTTCCAGCAGTCCACCTTGGCGCAGCGATCCTCGATCAGACCATTGATGTTCTCCAGGCAGTTGGTCGTCTTGAACGAACGGCCCAATTGCG
>JBFMGX010000009.1 GCA_040752595.1 Candidatus Zixiibacteriota bacterium | reverse complement strand
GCCGCTTCCACCTGGCGTTGGAGCCGTGCCTCGGCCACGACCGCGGCGACATAGTCGGCCGCGGCATGGAGACGTCGCGCCCGATCATCATCGAAACGGGATTCCACCTGATCGGCGAGGACGATGACACCGAGGCGGTGCTTTTCCTGTGGGCCCGATGCTCCCGGTGCTCCTCCCGCCCCAGTCAGCAGGGGGAGTCCCAGGATCGAACGGTATCCTTCCGCCTCCCACTCCGGGAAGAACAAGCGAATCTCCTCAACGCGTGAGAAGACTCTCGCCTTGCTCGTGTGGGCCAAGCGATCAAAGCCGGTGCCGCTGCCGCGCACCGATTCTGTCTGCTTGCGGAACGCCTGCGACATCCCGGCGGCTCCGGTCAGGACCCACTCCCGGCCGGCGGGGTTGTACAACCACAGTCCTCCGGCCGCAGCGCCGGAGGCACGCACCATTTCCTTCAAGGCGAAATCGAGGACTTCCAGGAACGCGTAGGCGCCGCCGGCGACCTCACGCAACGTGTCGAACAAATCGTATCCGGCGCGGACATCTTCGAGCTGACGCCGTTCACGCGCCAGATCATGCAACCGTTCGATCGAGCCGGCGAGAACGAGAGCCAGGCCCAGCCCTCCGGCCATGGCCGAGGACAACGGCAGGATCCAGCCGCTGTCGGACCAGTACGCCGCCAACGCCGCCAATCCGCCCAGCAAGGACAGTACCAGACCTGTGTAGACTTTGCGCCAACCGAGGAATCCCAAAGTCCAGAATCGCTCATGCGCGCGGAAGGCATACACGAGCAGAGAAGCGGTGACCGCTGTCTGGATCAAACCAAAGGCGAGATTCATGTTTTGCTCCCGTCGTGCGACAAGACGTCTGACGTAGTAACCGTGACGCGGGAATGTCCCGCGGCAACCCGAAGAAACACATCGTGATAATGGTGTCAAGCGAAATGAGCGCGGGAAGCCAGGTCGGCCGTGGGAGCGACGACCTGTAATTACTTCGACGATTGTGAGTTATGTGGGCCGTCCAGGCTCCGGTTTGACCGGCCGCGAAGAGCGCCCATGGGGTGTGCTTTTTTCGCACTTTGGAGTCGCTGGACTCGTCTGATATATTTGTGGGGATTAGGTTATGACCCCTGACGCCATCAGAGGACGAAGATGAACGACATGACCGGTACGAGGGAAAAGGCGCCCAAAGTCAAGCGCGCCCCGGTGACGGGCGGGGTCATTTTGACCGGGATCGGGTTGGTGTTTCTCCTCAGCAACTTCGGAGTCATTCCCAACATCGGACGCAGTTGGCCGCTGATCCTGATCGTGGTTGGTGTGGCGCTGCTCGCTGGTGCTCTGACCGAATGCCGGCCCAAGAACTCTTCTTCCGTGCCGCCGGGTGTCTGACGTCGGCATGGCGCGCGGTTCACCTGCCGTCCTCGGCGAATCTTTCATTCTGTGGTACGATTACTGCGCCACATGCGCGCGATCTTTGATCGTGGGCACGCTGTAGTGTGATGCGCGATTCGTCTTGAGGACCTACGGCCAGCAGTGGGAGGCCGGGGGAAACGTCGCCCCGCGGAAGACAACTTCGATCAAATTGACAACATCGGTGATCGAGAACTGCCGGTCGAAGTCGAGATCGCCCGACCAGTACGGGACCGGCTTCAGAGTGGAGCCGCGAAAGACAAACCCGATCAATTGCACGACATCGACGACGGAGTATTCCCCATCGTTGTTGACATCGCCGACCAGATAGCTCGGCTGCAGGTTGGCGGTCCACAGGCCGGACGGCAGAGTCGCAACGCTGTCGAGCGTCGCGTATCCCGCCCGTGAGACAGTCAGCCGGTTGGCGCCCAAGAGCGCGCTGTCGAGATCGAAGGCGCCGTGCGCATCAGTGAGAAACGTCGGTGAGCCGGGCAGGTCCGGTGCGGTGATCATGGTCCCGGCGGAGTCGGGGTCACCGTCGCAGAGCCCGACCTGCCCCATGAGTGGGAAGTAGTTCGCGGTCCGCACCAGCATGCTGTCTGTGGTGATGTTGACGCCATGGTCATAGGCGCGGACTTTGACCCACCAGTCGCCGTTGTTGAAGTTCTGAGTCTCCCACGAGCGGGCGGCGTCGGTCGCTTCCAGCAATGAGTCACCGTCGGTGTTGGTGACGATGATGTAGTAGCTGCGCGCGTCGTAGTCGCCGCGCGTGTCGTAGGTGGGATCGTCCTGATAGATGACGTTGACGTTCTCCGTGTAGTTCAGAACGCCCGTAAAGGCATAGGTAACAATCTCGCCGGTGGTCATCGTGTCGTTGCGGATTTCGTAGCTGACCTGGTCGGGAGTCAACTGCCACGTGAGGTGGGCCACGCGGTCCTGAATGTGCGCGATGACGTCGACGTCCCCCGACACGGTCGCGCCGGGGCCGTAGTAGGAGTGCGTGCCGTTGGGAAACAGCGCGAATTTCACGCCGCCGTTCACGATGCTGAATGTCGGTGGCGAATCATCATAGATCACGTCGAGTTCATCCATCGGGTTGCCGACGAACGCCCAGCCGGCCACCCAACCCCAGCCGCTGTCGCGGATCTTCACGAAGTGGCAATGGTGGAAACTGGCGACCGGCCACCAGACGATGTCGCCCAGATAGTCGCCGATGTTGACGTAGTCGCCCTCCATGAACGGGATCGTATTCGGATCGAGATGGGCATACAGCCACCCGTCGCAGGCGGCGTCATCGGCGGAGTCGCCGATCGCGATGCGCCAGTGCAGATCGGCCGAGGTCGTGAGAATCGCTTTCACGTACCCCGATTTGACCGCGTAGACATGCGAGTACGCCGGCTGCATGATGTCGATCCCGGGGTGCAGATACGGCGAGCCGCCGTACGACTGGTACTCCCCGTACGAATTGCCGATCGGCAACTGCTGATTGAAAGGGGCAAACGGCCAGGGAATGGCGAACGCGAAGGCCGCCACGCCGAGGACAAGCGTTGCAGCCGCGATGATGCGCCAGACGGGACGAATGTACATCATGGGGGGCTCACCAAGAGCCAACAGTCAACCGATCTAAGATAACTCAAATTCCCAAGAAGACCAGAGGGAAAAGCCGGAACCACGGAGGACCGATCTCCCCGTCCGACGTCGAAATCCCGTTGACAAGCGCCGCCATAAGGTTATCATAAACCGGTAGTTCGGTGTTCACAAGTCACAGAGGGAGGTGACCATGCGTGGGTCCGCGATTTCGCACGCGCTTGTGAGCGTTGTCGGAAGTGTGATCTGCTGCCTGTTCTGGCAGACGACAGTTGGCGCCCAGGGATTCTGTTTCGACCTTCCCCGCTCATTCATGGTGGGGAGCGACCCCGTTTCAATCTGCGCCGCCGACTTCGACGGCGATGGTGACGTCGACTTGGCCACCGCCGACATCAGCGACGACAGTATCTCAGTGCTCCGGAACGTCGGTGGTGGGGCCTTTGCTCCGGCAGTGATGTACCCCGTCGGGGATGCGCCGAGCTCGGTCGTTGCCGCCGACTTGGACGGCGATGGCGACGCCGATCTGGCGGTTGCCAACTTCCACGGTACGACCGTGTCGGTGCTGCGCAACAACGGGGACGGGGTGTTCGCAGCCGCAGAAGACCATGCGGCTGCCAATGCCCCACGCGCCGTCCTGGCCGCGGATCTCGACGGAGATACGGATGCCGATCTGGCCGTGGCCAACGGTGTCGGCACCGAGGTATCCGTGCTTCTGAATGACGGCAACGGGTCGTTCGCCGCACCGGTCCGTTACACGGCCCGCAATCACCCGCATGCCGTTGTCTCAGAGGATTGGGACATTGACGGCGACGCCGATCTGGCAGTGCTCAATGCGTACAACGACAATGTCTCGATTCTGGAGAACAGCGGCACTGGGACCTTCGCCGCGCCGGTGGACTACGCGTTCTGGGACGTCCCCTATTCCATCTTCGCCGCCGACTTGGATGGCGATGGTATCGCCGACATCGCCGTGGTCGATATCGGCCAAGAGACAGTCGCAGTGCTGTGGAACAACGGGGATGGGACCTTCGACCCCGGGCCCCAGTACGCCGTCGGCATCGACCCGGTGGCGGTCTTCGCCGCCGATCTGGACGGAGATGGTGATGCCGATCTGGCCGTCGCCAACGGGGTCAGCGACGATGTCTCCGTGCTGAAGAACAATGGCGACCGTACATTCGGCGCGCCTGAGAGCTTCACCGCCGGAAACTACCCATACGCTCTGTTCGCGGCGGATCTGGACGGGGATCACGACGCCGATCTGGCGGTGGCCGATCAACTGAGCGACCGTGTCTCGGTGCTGCTCAATAACACCTGCCGCTGTCACGGCGATCCGCAATGCGACGGTGTGGCCGATCTGCAGGATGTGGTCGTGACCGTGGGCGAAGCGTTTCGGGGCGAACCGCCGGCGATCGATCCGACCTGCGCGCGAATTCGCGCGGATGTGAATTGCGACGAGGTGACAACGGTGGTCGACGTCGTGAAGGCGGTGAATGTCGCCTTCCGCGGAGCCAATCCGACGACGGAATTCTGCAATCCGTGTGCACCGTAGGGGCGTGATTCATCACGCCCGCGAGGCGTGGCCGTGACCCTGCTCAGGGTCTGCTGACACCTCCACATATTGCCGCCGCTCTTGCAAACCCGGTCCAAGGTCCGGGCCACACATCATACAAGAGACAAGGGGCGGGGAAACTCCGCCCCTACAGAATATCGCCGGAGCGCTCAGTAGCCGATCAACGCGCGGACGGCCCGCTCGATGTCGTCATTCTGGGGCAGGATGACATCTTCCATCTCGGGGCCGTAGGAGACCGGGGTATCGAGGGCGCCGACGCGCCGCACCGGGGCGTCGAGTTGATCAAAGAGGTTCTCGGAAATCCAGGCGGCGATTTCGGCGCCGAAGCCCATGGTGCGCACATCCTCGTGCACGACCAGCACACGGCTGGTCTTCTTCACCGACTCGGCGACGAGGTTCTGGTCCCACGGGATGATCGTGCGCAGATCGATCAGCTCGACCTGGATGCCCTCGGTCGCAAGCTTCTGCGCCACGGCATTCGCCTTGAGCACCGTGGCGCCATAGGAGACCACGGTCAGATCATCACCGGCACGGACAATGCGTCCGCGTCCGAAGGGGATCGTGAAATCGGGACCAGGGTAGCGGCTCTTGAGGATCGGCTGACGATAGAGGCGTTTGTGTTCGAGAAACAGGACCGGATCGTCGCAGCGCAATGCGGTGCGCAAAAGTCCGATCGCATCGAGCGCGCTCGCTGGATACACAACCAGCAATCCCGGAAAATGCGCGAAGGTGCCCTCAATCGACTGTGAATGATACACCGCACCGGAACCCCCGAGATACCCGCCGGTCGCCACACGGATCACGGCGGGACAGGAGAAGCCGTTGAAGGAACGCCAGCGGATCTTGGCGGTCTCATCGACCAGTTGCATCATGGCCGGCCAGATATAGTCGGAGAACTGGACCTCGCCGACCGGCTTGAGCCCGCGTGTCGCCATCCCGGTGGCGGTGCCGACGATCGTCGCTTCGGCGAGCTGTGAGTTATAGACCCGCAGTGAGCCATACTCCTTCTGCAAGCCAATCGTGGCCTTGAACACCCCTCCCTTGCCGGGAACTTTGTCCAAAAGCTCGTCTTGGCCGACATCGGCGACATCCTCGCCGAACACCACGATGGCGGGATTGCGGGCCATCTCGTCGTGAAGTGTCTTGTTGATCCCCTGAATCATGGTCAGGTCGCCGCCTTCAAACTGCGGCTCGGCCGCGAATCGATCGGACGTCGGATCGACAGTCGGTGAGGTCACGTACCAGGTCGCGGTCTTGGCCTCCGGACGTGGCGCGGTCAGTGCCGCCTGTGCCCCGGCTTCGATTTCGGCGTCGACCTGCTGCCGGATCGTCGCCAATTGCGCCTCGGTGGCGACGCCGTGCTCGATCAGATAGCGGGGGAAGCTCTTCAGCGTGTCATGTTCCGATTCCGCCTCGCGCATTTCGGGGGTCTTGTACATCCGATCATCATCGGATTCCGAGTGCGAGTAGGGACGGATCACGTGGGCATGTATAAGCGCCGGCTTGCGCTCGACCCGCAACCGGGTCTGCAACCCCTGAAATGCCCGGTAGCAGGCCACCGGGTCGGTACCGTCGACCTCGACGATCTCCAATAGACCCTGGTCGACCAGGCCGCCCAGCAGTTTCGAGATCGATCCGCCGGCGGTCTGTTGCGACTTGGGCACGGAGATGGCATACCCGTTGTCCTCGATCACGAACAGCACCGGCAATTGCCCATGCTTGGTGACAAGGCAGGCGGCATTGATCGCCTCGAAGAACTCTCCCTGCGAGGTGGTGCCGTCACCGCCGGTCACAATCGTGATTTCCTCGGAGTGATAGGGAATCATCTCCGATGTGATCGCCGGATTGTGCGCCATGTACCGCCCGGCCTGCGCGCACCCGACCGCCTGCAGGAACTGTGTGCCGGTGCAAGACGATCTTGTGACCGCATGGAGGCGCGGGATCGACCAGTGCGATGGCATCTGGCGCCCGCCGGACGACGACTCTGCGGCGCCGACGGCATCGAGGAGCATCTGCGCCGGTGTGTAACCCAGCGTGAGCATCAGGGCGCGATCGCGATAGTAACAATACAGCCAGTCGATCCCAGGACGTACCGTCAATCCCAGCGCCGCCAGCACCGCCTCGTGCCCCGCCCCGGAGATCTGGAAGTAGACACGCGATTGGGTCTTGAGTTTGCGCTCCATGTCGTCGACGCGCCGCGACGCGTAGATCCAGCGATACAGATTGAGCAGTTGTTCGGACGTCAACGGGTCGGCCGTGTCGGCGGCCTCGGGCACGAGGGCCCGTTTGGGACGTGCGCTCGATGTGGTCGTTGGGTTCATTGATCAATCCTGTGTGTCAATCGGAACCAAGAACGTGGAACAATCAGGTACACCTTACCTTATCGTCCGATCGGCCATTCCGCAAGATGAATTTCGTGTTCATTTTGGCCGGGGCCGGGGCCGTGCTGTTCTCTGGTTCAACAGCAAAGGCGGCAAGGTGTTCCCAGGATCATTCGAATGCGGAGGCCTCTGTGGGACTCGAAGGAGGGCAGACATTCCTGTCTGCCCGGACAGGCAGGAATGCCTGTCCTCCTTACGTCCGCACAAGTCAGAACAGGCACTTCAAGACCAGCGTGCGACCGGTCGGAGCGCTGTAGGGGCCGTTCGCGAACGGTCGGTCTGCTCCGGCATCGGCGGGTGCGTCGCGATGCTCCCCCACACCCAATCGCATATCGCTCGCCCGTGCAGCCGGCACGGACATGTCGCGTCACACATGGAACTCCAGCACATCCCCCTCCTGCAGCACGTGGTCGGCGATCACGCGTTGGCCCTCGAGGGCGGACTTCGTCCCGGTCCAGATGCGCGCGTACTGGAGTTTCTCGGCAAAATCCTTGTGGATGGCGCGGGCGGCATCGGCGACCGTGGCGCCCGGTGACAACAAGATCGGATCATCGCGGTCCGGCGGGTGCCCGGGCGCTTTGCTGTAGACCCGGATCAGGTGCAGCGAGGCGAATCCGGCGCCGAGAAATTCACTCAATCCCGTTCTTTCCGGGATCGACACCGGCCAGATCGAGACGCCACTGCCGACACGGTCGCGCAACAGTTCGAGTCGGGTCATGGCATCGGGACGGTCCAGCCCGGTGGCCATGATCATCGTCGGCCTGGCCAACGCCGTCGGCCAGCGCGGGTCGGGATCAACCAGACCCTCCAGACGCACCTTCCCCTCATGCACGCGGTTGACGACATAGTCCAACTCGTCCAGCAGGTCATCGTCGCCGAGTGACACGACCAACACAGCGACATCGCCGGTGCGGATGATGTTGAAGACATAGGTCTCGCAGAATTCGGGCGCAATCGAAGGGGTGTCGACCAGTTGCAGTTGCACATTCTCCCAGCGGGCCATCCCCGGCTGGGGTTTGCGGGTGCCGAACGGCCACTCGGTGACCTCGACATGGGCGTGGGTCAGCGCCCCGAGGATGCTGGTCTTGCCGCCATTGGGTGGGCCAAAGAGGACGAACTGCCCCGCCCCCTCACGGGGGATGTGGTCGGGGGCCGTGTGGCGCACAGCGCCCGACTTGCGCGCCCCTTCCAGTTGTGCCTTCAGCTTGGAAATCTTGGCTTTCAGCTCGCCTTGCAGATGATCGGTCCCTTTGTGCTTGGGGATTTCGGCGAGCATCTGCTGGAGGAGCTCCAGCCGCCGCTTGTTGTCCCGTTCGCGGCGGTACTCCTCCTCGAGCTTGATGTATTGCGGCGGCAGATTGGCGGGCATGGCGTCGGGCTCCGCGAAACAACCGGACATCTGTAAGATATGCCCTGTCAATGTGTTGGGCAAGCGCGGGTCGCGCGCGCCTGCCACCTCGCCTCCCACCGTGGTGGCGCGGGCAAAATGCGACCGATTTCATCTTGTCATGTTTCCCTTGACATACGCGCCCCGGCCAATAGAATAACAGTGGGTCGACATCTTGGTCTTGCCGCCGCCACACGGCGGTGCGTTCAGCGTGTTGAAATCGGAAGCGACCGGATTCACGGGCGAAGATGTCCCATCCGTCCGGTTCTCCATTGTCTTCGGTCAAGCCAAGCGGGGGCAGGGAGGAGTTGAATGATGAGCGTCAGAGGCGTGCGCATCGGACTTGCCATCGGAGTGGCATTCATGAGTGTCCTTTTCGTTCCACAGGAAAGCGCCGGCTGGTTCATGCAGGCGGCAACGGGGGTGAAGCACGTTCCCACGTCAACCAATTACGCCGCGTGCGTGGACTACAAGGCCTGTCCGGGCCCTGTGTGGTGCTACAGCCACTACCACGACGGCGACGGGGTGTGCCGCGGCATGGCTTATGCCGCCATGTGGTGGTACGTAAATCTCCTGTGGCCCGACAGGTTTGTCCTGAAGAAGTGGACCTGGACTTGGGACCCCCGCTGTTCTGATGGATACAGACCATACGCGTGCGCGGTTCACATCATGACCAGGCCTGCGCCGCAGGGGCCCTCGGTTGAGGGGATGCCCGCCAGCGCAGATTCGGTGGTTCCCCCCGAGCCACCTCCGGTCCGAGGGGATACGCTGACCGTCGCATATGTCGATGCGATCTCTGTCGACATGACCCCGGATAGCTTCTACACCTTCTTTGATTCCGCCTCGTTTCTGCAGGTGTATTTGGATAACATCCTTCCCGGGGACTCAGCCGTCGCGCAATGGAGGCTCATTGCCAACGGAGATACAAGCCGAGTCCGGCTTGTGGGTCATGTCCTGTGGGATACCTCGCACAGTGTGATCCCGACCATGACAAGACTCTTCACCGGATTGCCATACACACTGACGCCATTCCCCAATGGGGCCTACGCTTTGAGCTTCGGCATGGTGCAGGTCGCCGCCCGGGGTACGGTCGAGGAGTCCGACTTGGAGATCATCGTGGGCGAAGGGGGTCGTCTCGCCTGCGACTGTCCATGCCATGGAGACCCGCAGTGCGACGGCGTGCCCAACGTACAGGATGTTGTCAAGACGATCGATGTCGCCTTCCGGGGGGTCGCCCCGGTCTTTGATCCGGCCTGCCCGCGGGAGCGGACTGACGTCACCTGCGACGGGACCACCAGTCTCACGGACGTGGTGCGGATTATCAACGTGGCCTTCCGGGGCGGCGATCCGGTGACAGAGTTCTGTGACCCTTGCGTCCAATGACGGCGGGCGAGGTTCTGCGCCCTAACCCGTGGAACCGGGCAAATCCTCGGGTTGCAGCCGGGTGCCCCACGGCTTGCCGTGGGTTATGCTCCGGAAGCGATTCCCACAGCAAGCTGTGGGGCACCGAGGAATCTTCCATGTACACGCCGGCTCAGTGGCCAGCTTCCCCGGGAATATTCCCCCGTCTGGGCAGTAATGGTCGTTGAAGGGCCCCGGTGCGGTCCGTGACAACTGCCGGGGGATTTCGCTTGACGGGCCGAACTGGGGGGGTCTATCATTGGTGTTCTTGGCGCCGACTTGACAAGTCTCGGCGCCGCAAAACGATAGGTGGAGGAAACCAGCTCATGATCCCGAAGTCCTTCCGGTGGTTCGCCCTTCTGGGCGTGGCGGCGATGGCGATCTCATTCTCCGGGTGTTTGATCGAGGGTCCGGCGAAACCGCCCGAGTACTACTCATACCTCCGAGTCCAGCCGGACTATGCCTTGGAAGCGGAACCGACGGGGAAGATCTATGAGATGTGGGCGATCAAGTTGGACTCCACCGCGACAGGGGGGTTCGTCTCCACGCCCCTCGTGCGCTTTCACTGGAATCCCGAACTCTACCTGGCGATCGGTCAAGACGGCGACACATTGCCCCTGACCACCTTCCCCGGCGTGGACGTCGGCGTGAACTTGGCAGAGTACTTTGCGCTCACGATGTCGATCGAACCGGTCAGTGATCCGAATCCGATTGGGCTAGATGGACCGATGTTCCTGGTGAACAACATCGATACTGCATACCCCACCAATCCGGTCACCATGTTCCACCCGTTCTTGATACCCTCTCTGTTCGGTCAGCAACCGAGCGCTCTGTATACACTGGTATCTCAATCGAACAAGAAAGGGAAAGTGGGCGTGGATTGGCGGGACGGGTCCGAAGGGTATGGTGTTTGGTTCTGTGCCCCGTCGATCCTGTCCAAGACAGTCTTTGACTATGAGGGCGCGTTCAACACTTACTCGCAGATCTTCGTCCCCCCGGCACCCGATTCACCGTTCACTTACACGATCTGGATCAATGCCGCCCACCCGGAGAGCTCCTGGTCGAACTTCGGACGGGTCTTCGACAGTCTGGAGCCGGACATCACCTTCATCGATGGCGTGCCGCAGCACCCGGACACGTTGAAAAAGAGTGTGAACGCTGTCCTGCACTTGGGAGAGGAGCCGATCTACATCGGAGGCACGCTGGTCGGTTACCGCTACTATTCCGGTGATTTCCGGGACACCTGTGATTTGCGCATCGACAATCCGGCACTGACGCGTTCCACGCGCGACAAGTTTGATTCGCTGGTGTTCGACGTGCAGGCGGTGACCCCAAGGCAGTTTACCCTGAGCCAAGGTGACACATCGATGGCCGGCACGATCGGGCTCCCGAACATCATCGACTTCAGAAACAGGCCTGAGTACATCGGGATCTTTGATGCTTGGGAGTACGAGGCGTGGCTGGTCTTTGACAAGAGCACCGGCATCAAGCCGCTGTCCATGGGACGCTTTGCGAATCCGAACGATTACGACAGCGACAACAGATACTGCTATACGGCCGGCTATGACTCCAACTTCGCCTTCCCCGGTGAGGACTTCCTGCGCAATCTGTCCCAGCATGATCCGCAGTTGACCGATTCGATCAATGTCATCACCGATCCACGGGTGAAGAAGCTCTGGATCACGATCGAGCCGCGCCATGACCCGGCCAATGGGTACGTCGACTGGGCGCCCGACGAACCGTTTATGCAGATGATCGCTATGTCGGCGTGGTTCCCGAACTCAGCGCAATTCGTTCCCGACAACAACGGCGTGCTGCCCGATGCGACCCGGCCGATGTCACCCCTCGATCGGAATCCCGGTCCGGAGAGCTTGAACGAAGGGCATTACTGGCCGACAGCGCGGGTCACGTTCAATCGGCCGACGGAGTAGGCCGGCTGACATAGGTGCCTCGGACGGCGCTCCCCAACAGGGGCGCCGTTCTTCGTTCTTGGGCGCGGGGGTCCGAAGACTCTCCCACAGAATGAGCGGGCGAAAGAGCTCCCTCACCCGATCCGTCCTCCGGACGGATCGACCTCTCCCGGAGGGAGAGGTTACATGTCTAACCTCCCCCTCCGGGGGAGGTCGCCCGCCTCCGGCGGGCGGGTGAGGGAATTCGCGTGCAAGGGAAGGACATCCGTTGTCAGATCATCTCGCCTTCAGAGTCCCACTTACGCTGTGGGCCAAGCTCTGTCGCCCCTTCGGGGCTCGCTTCGGACGGAACTTGGGTTCACGACGATGCAAGACCGTGCGCAATCGCATCCCTGCCACGACCAAGACAAGGGTTGGTGCGTGGCGGGATGCCGGGGAATCGTTTGTGAAACAGCGCGTTACGTCATCGGGCGCAAGCCGTACTTCAGGCACCGGGGTTGCGTTGGCTCCCTTCGGGCTGGTGCCCAAGAAGGGAGCATCGATGAACCGCTATCGCTCACACCGTGGCCTGCTGCATGGGACCGAATCCCGTGCCGATCGCACCACGATCTGGTTGCTGGTCCTGGTTCTGGTGGGTTGTGCCTTGGCGCTGACATTCGGCGAGGCCGAAGGGGCCGAGCTGATTTCGACTCTTCTGTAAGACGGCCGGATTGGCGACCTCCCCCCTGCCGGCTGAGACCTCGCTGTGCTTCCCTCCCGTAGTCCCGCCCCGGTCACACGGGGCGGTTTCCATTGGCGGTGTGAGTGCCACTGCGGACTGCCCAGAAGACCATCGCGGCAATTGCCGATATAGTAAGTGTGACGACCTCAGGCAGAACGACCCTCGCCACGAAGACCGTGCTCGTGGTGGAAAACCACGACGAGGTCCGGGATTTGATTGCCCGGATGGTCACGTTGCAAGGGTGGCAGCCGGTGAAGGCGGCTTCTGTCGCCGAAGGTTTGGAGTGCCTGCGGCGCGGGCACATCGATGCCATCATTGCCGATTGGCAGCTCAACGACGGTGACAGCGCCGCCCTCCTTCAGGAAGCGCGGGGCGGGCCCCCGCATGCGGCGATCCCGGCGGTCGTTGTGTCCAGTTACGCCTCACCTCAGATGCGCCGGGAGGCGCAGTCCGCCGGGGCTCTCGACCTGCTGGAAAAACCGTTCCGCTTTCAGCATCTGGTCCAGATCCTGGAATCGGTCGCTGCCGGATCGCCCGGTCCGGTGACGGTCTGACTCACCTGTCCATCTCCGAGGTCATGGCCGAAAGAGCTCCCTCACCCGCCCGCCGGAGGCGGGCGACCTCTCCCGGTGGGAGAGGTTAGACGGGGTGAATGCCCTGCACTCACCGGGGCCATCGTGGACAGGGGGCTTTCAGCCCCCTGATGGTGGGTGCAGAGCACCCACCCTACCGTGGGGCGAAGGCCGGGTAGTAGTCGTTGCCGCCGGAGGTGAGGCGTTGGGGACGCTGTGTCCCTTCGCTGTCGACGACGTAGATGAAGCCGTCGATGGTCGCAAACAGGAGCCATTTTGAGTCGGGCGACCAAGAGACCTGTCCCTGCATGGGGACAATGCGGTCGGTCTTGGCGAAGATCTTCTTCTTGGCTCCTGTGTCGGGGGACATGATGTAGATCCCGCCGTCGGTCTTGACCGAGCTGACATAGGCGATCCACTGGCCGTTGGGGGACCATGTCGGCACGGCGACATCCGGGGCCCGCTTCGCCTGTGCTTCCAATTCGGCCTCGGTGGCGGTGATCCCGGTGATGGGTGCAATCACCAGGCCGGCCAACTGCAAAGGTGACCCGCCGCCCGCAGATTGTATTTGCGACGCGTCGACCACCTTGGGCTCCTCTTGTGTTCGTTTGCAGTAGACAAAGGCGATGCGCGTGCCATCGGGCGACCAGGCGGGATCAACCCCCTGGCACTCGCCGGGCTTGGCGCCCTGGCGCGTCAGGCGATGGACTTCGGTGCCGTCGAGGTTGGAGTATTCGATCTGGTAGTCGGGCAACTCGGCATCGACCTGGTTGGCGTTCATGTCCCGGGTGTACACGATGTACTTGCCGTCGGCGGACCAGTCGGGGGACCGGGAGCCATGGTTCCATGTGATCCACCGCCAATACCCTTCACGCGTCGAGTCCACCTCGGCGCGGAACAGATCATACAAGCGCCGCGCACCGCCCCCGCCATCCGGGAGCTGGTACTGGTTTTCACCGGAGCGCGACCAGGCCAGTTGACGCCCGTCGGGGGACCACGTCAGTCTCCCTTGCACGTTGCCGAACGACCGCCATGCCTTCTGCTCAGAGCCGTCGCCCTTCATCAAATGGATGTTCTTGTCGCGCACGAAGGCGATCCGCCACGGCAGCTTCATGGGCCGGGCATCATACTGCCCCTGCGCCCAGGTGAACAGCGGTGCCGCGACAAGCGCGGCGATGAAGAGAGAGGCACCGGCAACAAGCCGACGTGGGAGCTTCATCTGCATCGTCCTTTCCTGACGTGACATGATCGTCTGCACCATCGGTCGTTATACACCGATTATCGGCGGCGACCGCCACGCCAATCTACCGCCTCAGAGCCCCGGAGGCAACGCGTCGGCGCCGTCGAGCGTGCCGGGCTCGGAGTCAGCACGCTTCGACTGGGCTTTGCATTCTGCAAAGGCACAGGCAAAAAGACACCGCTCCCGGGGGCGACGCGGCACTGCGGCAGGGCGTCCGATGCCTCTATCCCTATGACGGATCGCCGATTCGGCCATTCCGTTGCGTCCGGCCCGCAACTTGATACGGAACGGGTGATAAGTGGTGATAGTGGGCGCGGCGCTGGTTCTGCCGATAGATCACAGGGGTCTGGAAGGGGCGCGGCCATGATGAATTGTCACGGGACAGGCGGAGTGATGGACATTCCAGGGTGCGGGCGCAGTGCCCGCAGCAGGCGCAGCACGTCCGGATTCACGTTGATCGAGTTGATGATCGTCCTGGTGATCATCGGGATTCTGGCCGCCCTGGCGATTCCGCGATTCATGACCGCCGCCGTCCGCACCAAACAGGCTGAAGCCAAGGCAATCCTCAAACAGATCTACGTTCAACAGCGCGCGTACCGGCAGTACTATGAGAATTACTTCATCCCCGCCGGCGTGGCCGATGCCGCGAATCCAAACACATTCATGAAGATCACGGTCCAGATTACTCTGCCCGCCCGGTACACGTATACGATCACGTCCAGCGACGGCGGCTTCTCCGACTTCCTGGCCACCGCTTCCGTCGCTGCACCCGGTCTCGACGATGATCCCGCGCCCGACATCTGGACGATCGATGATGGGGGCGTCCTGACCCCGGTGTCGGACGATTCCCAACTCTGAGTCGGGCGGTCCGGCAAAATGCGAATGCCAAGGCAAAATCCGAGGACCAAAGGCATGAAAAACCGGTATCTCTCAAGGCTTCAGCCGCTGTGCAATCTTTATGCACGACCCTTAACTCATCCGCCGGCAATGTGCTGGCACGGTGCCCCGGAGTCGTCCGCGTCGCTCCGACGCCATCGGCATTCCCTTTGCCGTACACGTGGCCCGTGGAGCGGAAGCAGGTTCCGGGGGTGTGTGGCGATAGAGAGCCGGAGAGTCTGACACAGTAGAAAACCAATCAAGGAAGGAGGCGCAATGTTCTCGAGACTTCACCGTACCAACAAAGGCTTCACCCTGATCGAACTCATGATCGTGGTGGTCATCATCGGGATTCTGGCCGCTCTGGCAATTCCCCGGTTCATGGCGGCCACATCCAAGTCGAAGACCTCAGAGGCGAAGCAGATCCTGAAGCAGATTTACGTCATGGAGCGTGCCTACCGGCAGGAGTATGACACGTATTGGGGCAACGGCATCACCGCCGATGCCACCAACGGCAACAACTTCTCCCGTATCGGCGTTCAGGTCGGTGCCAGCGCCCGCTATTCGTATGCGATGGTCGCGGCGGCCACCACCTTCACCTGCACGGCGACGGCCAACATCGACGACGATGCCACGATCGACACCTGGACGATCGATCAAAACGGCACCTTGCTCAACACGGTCGACGACGCGACAACCTGATCGGGCAGCACTTGCGCGTGACTCCAGCGGCGCCCCGGACTCGGGGCGCCGCTTCCTGTTTGTGCCGGCCACCGGCACGGACCGAGGTCCGTGGCACGCAGTTGCCGCATCTTGTAGGGCGGGCTCTGCCCGCCAATCCGTCTCCACCAATCGAACCGCTCAGCTTGGGGACAGGGGGCTTCCAGCCCCCTGCGGGCACGGCGGGCCTTGCCCCTACAAGAGAACCGGAATGGGTTTGTGGGGGCGAAGCTCGTCTTCGCCCGGCTTCCTGACATCAACGAGAAGGGCGAATGACGAAGTTGATCAGGCGTCCGGGGACATAGACCTGTTTGATGCGGGTCCCCTGTAGATGGCTCTGGAGCTTGTCGTCACGCTCGGCAGAGGCGACCACAGCCGCTTCATCGGCATCGGCGGGAATAGTCAGTTGACCCCGGAGCTTGCCGTTGATTTGCACGGCGATGGTCATGGTCTCTGATGGCAGGGCGACCTCATCGACCAGCGGCCAACCGCTGCGGAAGATGCTGGTCCCCTTCCCAAGGGTTTCCCACCATTCCTCGGCCAGGTGCGGTATCAGTGGTGCCAACAAACGGACGACGGTGGCGGCGCAGACCGCACGCAGGGACGCCGATAGCTGCCCGCCGGAGCCGATCTCACCGACCAGTTCCATCACGGCGGCGGTGCAGGTGTTCATCTGCATGGCGGCGAAGTCGCGGTCGTACTTGCGGATTGTCTCGTGCAGCTTGCGGTAGACGACGCGCTCGGTCGCCGACAGCGCGGGCACATCGAAGCGCTGGTCGGGATCGAATGCGGCTTTGGCCACGGAGGCGGTGTCGCGCACGAGCCGGTCCACCTTCAGGAGAAAGCGTTCGATGCCGACCATCCCGGCCTCGCTCCAGAGCACTTCGCGGTCGGAGGGGGAAGCGAAAAACATCGTCAGACGCGCCGGATCGACACCGTGACGGGCAAAGAGGTCGAGCGGCGAGACGACGTTTCCCTTCGACTTCGACATCACCTGTCCGGCGGCATCGAGCACCATGCCGTGGTTGAACATGAAGGTCGCCGGTTCCTCCACGGTCAGCCAGCCGATGTCTTTGAGAAACTTCGTGAAGAAGCGGAAGTAGATCAGATGCCCCGTGGCGTGGGTGATCCCGCCGATGTAGCAGTCGATCGGCAACCAGGCAGCGGCCTTGTCCTTCGCCACCGGCGCGCGATCGTTCCGTGGATCCAGATAACGGAGGAAATACCATGATGAGCAGACGAATGTGTCCATCGTGTCCGGATCGCGTTGCGCCTGACCGTGGCATTGCGGACACTCGACGTTCATGAACTCCGGGACGTCCGCCAACGGGGACCGGCCCCGGGGCTGATAGTCGACCTCACCGCGCGGCAACAGCACCGGCAGATGGTCATCCGGAACGGGCAAGATGCCGCAGTGGTCACAGTGGATCATCGGGATCGGCGCCCCCCAATAGCGCTGCCGCGACACCAACCAGTCGGTGAGGTGAAACTGGGTCTGCGCTCGCCCGGTGCCGTTGCGCTCCAAGTGGGCGATGACGGCGTCGACACCGGCTTGGCCGACGAGACCATCGAACGGCCCGGAATTGACCATCATGCCGTACTCCGGTTCGGCGGCGGTCATCTCGTCGCCCGATGACGCACTCGCTCCGACTTGGATGACCCGACGCACCGGGAGTCCATACTTGCGCGCGAATTCAAAGTCGCGCTGATCGTGCGCCGGGACCGCCATCAAACATCCGGTCCCGTATCCGGCGAGGACATAGTCGGCCACCCAGAGGGGAATGCGCTCGCCGTTCACCGGGTTCGCGATCATGATGCCGGTGTCGACGCCGCTCTTCTCCTGCTCCATCATCCGGTCGACCATCAGCCGACCGGCCGCCTGGTGCGCGAAGGCGTCGACGGCCGCGCGATGGGATGAAGGAATCGGCAACGTGCGCAACAGCGGCGCATCGGGGGCGATAGCCATGAAGGTGACACCACAGATGGTATCTGGTCGGGTCGTGAAAACCGGAAGCTTGCTCCCGTCGGGAAGGCGAAACTCGATTTCGGCGCCCAGCGAACGCCCGATCCAGTTCCGCTGAAGGGTCTTGAGGTTCTCGGGCCAGCCGTGCAGCGCGTCGATGTCATCCAGAAGACGATCGGCGTACGCGGTGATCTTGAAAAACCATTGCGTCAGCGACTTTCTGGTGACCGGGTTGTGGCAACGCCAGCAGACGCCCCCGGCGGCCTGTTCGTTGGCCAACACGGTGCCGCACGACTCGCACCAGTTGACATCGGCCGACTTGCGATACGCCAGGCCGTGCCGGAACAACTGGATGAACATCCACTGTGTCCACTTATAATAGTCCGGCAGGCAGGAGTTGACCTCCCGCGACCAGTCGAACGAGATTCCGGCCCTGGCGAGCGTCGCCTTGGACTGGGCGATGTTGCCCAGTGTCCACTGCTCCGGGTGCATCCCGCGCTTGATCGCCGCCGCCTCGGCGGGCAGACCAAAGGCATCCCATCCGAATGGGTGCAGGACGTCGTACCCTTCCATCAACTTTCGGCGCGCGATGGCATCGGTGAGCGTGTAGTTGCGAAAGTGCCCCATGTGGATGTCGCCCGACGGATAGGCGAACATCGGCATGACGAAGTACTTCTTCCCCGGCCGGGGATACTCCGGCGCGCGAAAGAGCCCGATGTCCTCCCAGCGACGTTGCCATTTGGCCGACGGGTCGGAGACGCGGGGGTGGGGCGAGGTATCGGCCTCGGGCTGGTCGTTCGTGTCTATGTCTTTGCGCGTTGACATTGTGCCATCATAATCTGGGCACGGCAGGCCGTGCCCCTTGTATGTCGTTTCCGGTGTATTTTGTGAATGGTGGTTTTGTGGGCGTGACAGACCGTGTGCCCCTTGGGTATGGAACTCGTGTTGTAGCGAGGTCGTCACGCC
>JBFMGX010000008.1 GCA_040752595.1 Candidatus Zixiibacteriota bacterium | reverse complement strand
CCCACCCTTGTATCTCATACCGTATGCGTGCGTCCTTGTCCACTGAGATGAGTTTGGCGGTGATGAGATCGTCCCACCCTGGGGCCGTGAGAGCCCGTCATGTAGCTGGATCCGTCACCGCTTCCATGATTCAACCCGAACAGTCGCCTGGGCCGGTTCGCCGAGCCCGCATCGGCAAGAGAGGGTCCATCATGAACCAGGAAGTGTGCATCGGCATCGATGTGTCCAAAGACACGCTCGATGTGTGTGTTCTGCCTTCAAAGCAGACCATTCACACCGGCACGGCCCCGAAAGACATCGCCGCTTTGCGCCGGCGTCTGCGGCGTCTGCGTCCGCAGTTGATCGCGTTGGAATCGACGGGGGGCTATGGCACGACGCTGGCCGCCGAACTGCAGGAGGCCGGCCTGGCGGTGGCGGTCGTGAATCCACGCCAGGTCCGTGCCTTTGCGCGGGCGCTGGGGATCCTGGCCAAGACCGACGCTTTGGATGCGCACGTGCTGGCGTTGTTTGCACAGAAAATCGAGCCCCCCGCGCGCCCCGTGGGTGATCCCCACGCCCGTCACATCAAAGCCTTGGTGGCGCGGCGTCGCCAACTGGTCGCCCTGCGAACGGCGGAGCGCAACCGTCTCGCCCGCGCCGACGTCGCCGCGGTGCACGCCAGTATCCAAATCGTCCTGGAGGCCATTGAGCAACAGCTCACCGACACCGATCGCCGTATCCATCAAGCCATCATGACCAGCCCCTTGTGGCTGGAAAAGGCCACCCTGCTGGAGAGTGTGCCGGGATTGGGACGCGTCACCGCCTCGGCGCTGCTGGCGGAGTTGCCCGAACTGGGACAATTGACCCGCCGCGAGATTGCCGCCTTGGTCGGTGTGGCGCCCCTCAATCGCGACAGCGGCACGCTCCGCGGACACCGCACCATCTATGGCGGCCGCCCCACGGTGCGTCGCGCGCTCTATATGGCCACCCTGGTGGCGACGCGATTCAACCCGGTCATTCATGCGTTCTACAACCGCCTCTGTGCGTCCGGAAAAACGAAGATGGTCGCCCTCATCGCCGCCATGCACAAACTGCTGACCATCCTCAATGCCATGCTCAAACACCAACAAGCCTGGAAACCAAAAACCGCTTGAAAACCAAGACAGTCGCTACCGGTCTTAAGGCGGGCTGAGCCCGCCCTACAAAGCCCTCCCGGGATCATCCCACACCCTTGACACAGCCCGTTTCGTCCCCCTTGTTCCCGCCGGGGCGCGGTGCGCACCGGTCCAAGGGGGCGGATACGACGACACGATCACTCACTATGGCGGCAGTGGCATTGTTTGTCCTTGCCTGCAGTAAGGACAAGTCGACTACGCCGTCGGGCGACACGACCCCGCCCGCTGCGATCACCGACCTGGCCTGCACCGACTCCAGCGGCGACTCCATCACGCTGCGCTGGACAGCGCCGGGGGACGATGGTGCATCCGGACACGCCGCCCGTTACGATCTGCGCTACTGGCGCAGACGACTCACCTCTGCCGACTGGGACTCGGCATCATCCGTCACGCTAACCCTGACGCCCAGGCCCGCCGGCTCAATCGAATCCCTCACGCTGCACAACCGCACCTGGTGGACGACTTACTACTTCGCACTCGAAACCGTCGACTCGGCGGGAAACTGGTCCGATGTCTCGAACACGGCCACGGCCACCGTCTTTCCCGATTCGGCCTTGCGTTTTCTCATCCAGACTCAATCTGGCGTCTACATCTGTGACCCCAATCGACACGTGACCCGTTTCGCCGATCCGACCGGCGAGATCGAGATCATCGGCGACCGCCTCTTCGCGATCGGCGACGGTCGGAAGATCTATGGACTCGACGCGGCCGGGGCACCCGTCGATTCCATCCCCACCTCCGAGTCCGGCGACGCCGTCGGGTTTGTCGCCCTACCCAATGACCGCTTTGCTCTGTTGGACAACATGCAGGACCTCGCCTACATCCTTGGCCGCAGCGGGCAGATTCTCGCCACGTTCAGTCTGCGCGATCACGCCAGCGATGCCCGGCAGAACGTGTCCGGCGTCGTCGTCGGCAACGCACTGGTGATTTCCGAGAATGGAAGCGGCGGCATCCTCCGCGTCGATGTGGCCTCGTATGCGATTGATGACCTGAAGAACCTCAACGTCCTCGGCACACCGCCGGGCGACATCGACTACGACTGCGGCCGCTACTATGTCTGCACGAGTCACGAAGTGTACTCGTTCACGGACTCAACCGACGCGGCGCTGGTCGGCACACTGGATCAGGCACCGATCACCGCCATCGCGGTCGCTGGCGGCTACTCCTTCGTCACCGTGGAGGAATCGGGCATGGTCTATGCCCTGAACCACAGCACTCGCACCGCCGCGGTCTTCATCTCCGGCCTGAACCACCCGCGCGACATCGAGATCCTGCACCGATGATGGATCCTATTGGTTCCTACCTTTCGGATGCAACGGGGCAGCCCACGCTCCGAGGGGTTCGATTTCGGCGGAGGAATTCCCTCACCCGCCCGCCGGAGGCGGGCGACCTCTCCCCCTCGACTTCGCTCAGGGCAAGCCGGAGGGAGAGGTTAAACCTTCCCTTCTCCCCTTGGGGACAGGGCTGGGGTGAGGGGACTACGGAGAGACGTTCCGTTCCTTCTACAGGACGCAATGACAACGACCGCCCCTTGGTGACGGTGGCCTTATGGGTGTACGCTGCGGCACTCGCCATGGCCACCGTTTGGTCCTGCGGCAAAGACAAATCCACGTCGCCGGTACCCGACACGATTCCGCCCTCGGCCGTCGTTGATCTGGCGTGCATCGACTCCATCGGCGACGGCACGATCATTCTCCTCTGGACTGCGCCCGGCGATGACAGCACCTTTGGCCGTGCCGCTCAGTACGATCTGCGCTACTCCCTTGTGCCGATCAGTGACACCAACTGGGACTCCGCTCGAACCTATTTAATTGTTGCACCGCCCGACACCGCCGGCGCCACCGATACCGTGTCTGTCCCCAATCTCCCGTGGTGGACGACATACTATTTCGCGCTGCGGACCAGAGACGACTCCGGCAACCGCTCGGCGCTCTCCAATGTGGCCGTGGTCACGCCGTTTCCCGATTCGTCCCTGCGATTGCTGGTCAGCGCCGGCGACAGCACCTGGTCGTATGATCTATACCGCAACCGGCGCGCGTTGACCGGACCATCCCTCAGACTCGAGACACGGGACAATCACATCTTTGTCCTGTCCGACAGTGCTTGGATTCGCGACTACGACCCCGATGGCATCTTGATCGATTCGATTCCCAAACCGGATACGATCCGCTCGGATGGATTCGTCGCCCTTCCCAACGATCGCTTCGCGCTGCTGGACAACGTCGCGGACGTTATCGGCATTCTGGATCGTCAGGGTCAAACGCTCGCCATCGCGGCGATGGGAGACGGCGGCGACGGTCTGCAACAAGACGTCAGCGGCCTGCTCGTCGGCAGCGCGTTGATTGTCTCCGAAGATGGAAACCGACGACTTCTCCGTGTCAACCTCGATTCCTATGTCGTACGCGTCTTCAAGAGCCTGCCCGGCCTCCCCAGCGCCCTGGGCGACCTCGACTGGCGCGCAGGCCGTTATTACCTGTGCTGCGGCCGCTACATCTTCACCTTCACTGAGGGCGGCCCGCCGGCGATTGTCGCCCGGCTGGACTCAGGCACGCTCACGGCGATCGCGGTGGCCGGCGGCCATTCCTTTGTGGCGCAAGCCGACGCCGGCACCATCTATGCCGTGAACAACTCCACCGGCAAGGCCGAGATCTTCCTCACCGGATTGGTCAATCCGCAGGACATAGAGCTGTCACGTCGTTGAATTCGACCTCGCCCGGAGTGTCAAAAACTTCCCGCCGGTCGTTGGTTCTCAGCGTAACAATCACGTAAATTGCTGCGGAAGCCCCCCGCGTCTCGGGGGGATTTTCATGAACGCCACGAGGGATGGACAAGCGATGTCAGCGGCCGACAACGATACTGTGACCAAGGAAAAGACGGCAGCGGTCAAGAAATCCACCGGCCCCAAGGGCCATGTCGTCATCGACGCCGAACGTTGCAAGGGGTGCGGCATCTGCGTGGAGTACTGTCCCACCGGGGTTCTCGAGATGGGCTCCGGCTTCAATCGTAAGGGTTATCATCCACCGGTCGTGGTGTTGGCGGAGAAATGCTCCGGTTGCGATTTGTGCGGCATGTACTGTCCCGACTTTGCCATCTATGGGGTCAAGGACCCGGTCCGGAAGGAGTAGGCATTCCATGGGCGCCGATCCGCGCGGTGTACTCACCGGAACACATTTTCTCGATGGCGACCATGCCGCCGCCGAAGGGGCATTGGCCGCCGGCGCCAACTTCTCCGCCGGCTACCCGATCACGCCTTCGACCGAGGTCGTCGAGCGCCTCGCGGTACGGTTTCCCAAGACCGGCGGCGTCTTCATTCAGATGGAAGATGAACTGGCTGCCTCGATTGCCATTCAAGGTGCCGTCTGGGGCGGCGCCAAGGCGATCACCGTCACCTCCGGCCCCGGCTTCTCGCTGATGATGGAGCACTTGGGTTATGGCGTCATCACTGAGACGCCGTTTGTTCTGATCGATGTGCAACGGGGCGGCCCCTCGACCGGTCTGCCGACTCTTCCCGGCCAGGCCGACATGATGCAGGCGCGCTGGGGGAGCCACGGTGACTATGAAATCATCGCTTTGGCCCCGCAATCGCCGCAGGAGTGCTTTGATCTGACGATCAAGGCGTTCAACTTCTCCGAAAAGCTCCGTACGCCGGTGCTGCTCATGATGGACGAATGCGTCGGGCACATGCTCGAACGTGTTGAGATCCCACCGGCGGAGCAGATTGAAATCGAGCCGCGCCGCTTCACCGACAAGGGCCCGGGGGAGCAATACTGGCCCTACAGTCTCGAAGAGTGCGAGCCGGGCGGTTTAGTCCCGCCGATGACCAAGGTCGGTCTCGGGCACTACCCGCACATCACCGGTTTGACGCACGATGAACGCGGCTACCCGGCGATGAATGCCGCCGCCCAGACAAAGTTGGTGGAACGGCTGATTGCCAAGATCCGCGACCGCCGCGACGAGATCATCATTCTGGAAGAGGACCACGTCGACGATGCCGAGGTCGTCGTCGTGTCCTATGGCATCACCGCACGTGTCTGCCATCCGGCGGTGGATCGCGCCCGTGCCGAGGGGCACAAGGTCGGTCTGTTGCGTTTGATCACAGTCTGGCCGTTCGCCGGTTCACGCATTCGCGCGTTGGCCGGACGGGTGCGCGGGTTCGTCGTCCCCGAGATGAACATGGGGCAGATGGTCCGCGAGGTCGAACGCGCCGTCGCCGGACGTTGCCCGGTTCGCCATGTTCCCAATGCCGGCGGCGCGGTGCATGACCCCGACACCATCTATGCCGCCATCCGCGAGGTCTGCCGATGAACGAGACCTGTTCGATAGCGACACCGTCGACGCCGCTGGTTCCCGGTGAGCACCATCCGGTGGAGGAATGGCTGCGCATGGAGCGCATGCCGCACATCTGGTGTCCCGGCTGCGGCATCGGCACCTCGGTCAACTGCTTCACCCGTGCCGTCGATGAGCTCGGCATCCCGCACGATCAGATTGCGATCGTTTCCGGCATCGGCTGCACCGGGCGTGTCGCCGGGTATCTGCGGCTCGATTCGTTCCACACCACGCATGGCCGCGCCATTCCCTTTGCCACCGGGTTGAAACTGGCCCACCCGGAGACCACCGTCGTCGTCTACTCAGGCGATGGCGATCTCTTCGCCATCGGCGGCAACCATTTCATTCATGCGGCGCGGCGCAACGTCGACATGACCGTGATCTGCGTGAACAATTTCAACTACGGCATGACCGGCGGCCAGGTGGCACCAACCACGCCCGAATGGGCCGCGGCCTCGACAACGCCATATGGCGCCGCCGAGAAACCGTTCAATCTGCCCAACCTCGCCGAAGCCGCCGGCGCCGTCTATGTCGCCCGCTGGACCGTCTATCATGTCCGCCAACTGACCAAGGCGATTCGCGAGGCGATGAAGAAGCCGGGGTTCACCTTCGTCGAAGTGATCGCCCCATGTCCGACTCTCTTTGGACGGCGCAACCGTCTCGGCGATGGGTTGGCGATGTATGAATCGTACCACACGCGCAGCGTCGTCAAGAACGGCGCCGACACGCGTGAATGCGCGCTGACGATGGACAGTCCGATCGTTTGCGGGAGCTTCGTCGACATCGAGCGTCCGTCCTACTTCGTGACGCAGATCGGCGCGTTACGCCGGTCGCTGGGCGATCGCTATGTCCTCCCCGATACCTGGAAAGGGGTGGTGGGATGAATCGCGCCGAAATCAAGATTGCCGGCTTCGGCGGCCAGGGCGTCATCATGGCCGGTATCATCCTCGGCAAGGCCGCCTCGATCTTCGACCGCTACCATGCGACGATGATCCAGTCGTTCGGCCCCGAGGCGCGCGGTTCCGCCTGCGCCGCCCAGTTGATCGTCGACGAAGGCGAGATCGCCTATCCCTACGTCAAGACCGCCTCGATCCTGGTCGCCTTCAATCAGGATGCCTATGAGCTCTTCGGACCGCAGTTGCGCCCCGATGGCCTCCTCATCTACGAAGAAGATATGGTCAAGCTGCGCGCTGACCGTCCGTCCGGCTGGCGCACCTATGCCATCCCCGCCACCCGCATCGCCGAGGAGATCGGCCGCGCCCTATATCAAAATGTCGTGATGATCGGCGCCTTCGCCGGGATCACCGGCTGGCTGTCGTATGAATCGGTCGAGAAGGCGGTGAAGGACTCGATCCCCCGCGGCACCGAAGACGTGAATCTGAAAGCCCTCCAGCGCGGCTACGACCACGCGCGGGGGCTGGTGTCGCAACCTGCCTCAGCCACAGTGTAGGGGCGCATCGAGATGCGCCCGCGGGCCGTTCACGAACGGCCCCTACAGCATCCACTTGGGTGCCATGCACAGGCCCCCGACGCAGCCGCGTCGGGGGCATGTGCGTGCTCTCTTGGTCATGTCGCCGACACGCACAAACAAGTTTGTGCGTGGCACACCGTGGGATGGTGATCCGAGCTCACAGGGTCGACCCTCAGCACCATTCGGCAAACAGAAAGGAAGGGAGGACGTAGGAATTCTGATTGCTCGCTCGCGATGGAGCGCTCGACCAGAGGGGGTAAGAATGACCACCGGGCCAAGACTGCCGAAGATCGTTGTTCCCGTAGTTGCATGTTTGTTCCTCGGAGAGTTCCAGGACGTTCTCGGTCATCGTGATACTCCGCCTCATACGCATCCCACGCCATACCCGTACGTACCGGCACCGTCGTTCGAAACGGCTGCCATGACCTCGGCATCGCTGTCGGTTTCCTTGACGGCGCCTACCACTGTCATGGGGATGAGGCTCCGTCTTGAGACATGAATAGTCCTCGCAGTGTGTGTGGCACTCCAACAGCAGAGTAGAAGAAAGCCCCTACCGCAACATCCGCAGCACCCGCGCCGGGTTGCCGACCACGACCGCGTAGTCGGGGACATTCTTCGTCACCACCGCCCCGGCGCCGACCACCGCGCCCTCGCCGATGACGACCGGCAACAGCACCGCCCCGGTCCCGATCATCGCTTTGCGCTTGACCACGGTCGCCTCCCACTTCTCGCGCGGCAATGGCGGCATGCGGTCGTTGGTGAACATCACACCATGCGAGATGAAGCAGTCCTCCTCAATCGTCACCATCTCGCAGATGAAGGCGTGTGACTGCACCCGCGTGCGGTCGCCGATCTTGGCCCCGCGCTGAATCTCGGTGAACGGTCCGACCATGCAGTCTCTCCCGATCGTGCATCCGTAGAGATTCACTGGGGAAAATATCTTGGCGGTGGGATGGATGTTGCAGTCGACGATCTTGTATGGTTCTTCGCGGTCCATCGGTCCTCCGTGTTGAATATGCCCCCCCAATTAAGCCGATTCGTGTCACTCGGACAATCCCATCGTCTGATCGTGGCGGGCGTCGCAAGGGGCGGAAGCCCCTTGTCCTCGCGTGGATATCGTATGTCACGGTGAGCAGAATGGTCCGCCCCCCCTCTAACTCCCCCCGTCTACGGGGGGAGAACCATTGCTCCCTCCCCGCGGGCGGGGAGGGCTGGGGTGGGGGACGTGACGCACAACTATACGGCAAAAAAGACGCAAAAAGCCATGTATGTCCGCCTTGGAAACATTGCCCCGTGACTGTTGTTGGCATTATGTTGAACGCGCTTTGCAGGAAAGGTCCCTGCGTTTCGAGCACACTGCCTTGAGGAACATCCACGTGACCACAAAATCGCCCAAGAGCCGTAAGGCCACCCAACCACCGGAAGTAGTCGAACGCGTCACGATCCGTTTCGCCGGCGATTCCGGCGACGGCATCCAATTGTCCGGCAACCAGTTCACCCTGGCCACGGCGGTGGCGGGATCGGATTTTGGCACGCTCCCAGACTATCCGGCGGAGATTCGCGCCCCGGCGGGGACGCTGCCCGGTGTCTCCAACTTCCAGATCAGCTTTTCCGAAAAGCCGATCCACACGCCGGGCGACATGCCCGATGTCCTGGTGGCCTTGAATCCGGCTGCCTTGAAGGTCAATCTCAAAGACCTCACGACCGGCGGCATCCTCATCGTCAACTCCGACAACTTCTCCGGCACGAACTTGAAGAAGGCGGGGTATGCCGCCAATCCCCTGGAGGATGGTTCGCTCGGCGCCTACCGCGTGATCTCGATTCCCGTCAATCAACTGAACTCGAAGGCGCTGGAGAGCTCGCCGCTGACACCCAAGGAGCGCAACAAGTGCCGCAACTTCTACGCGCTGGGAGTCGTCTACTGGCTCTTCGATCGTCCCCTCGAACCCACGCTGAATTGGATCGCCGACAAGTTCGCCAAACTCCCGGACGTGGTCGAGGCCAATCAGACGGCGCTCCGCTCAGGATACAACTACGCGGACACGACGGAGATATTCAGCAGCCACTACACCGTGCGCAAGGCAGCGCTGCCGCCGGGTGAGTATCGCAACATCACCGGGACCGAGGCGATGGTGCTCGGTCTGGTGACCGCCTCGCAACTGGCCGATACGCCGTTGTTCTATGGCTCCTACCCGATCACACCCGCCTCCGACATGCTGCACGAGTTGGCGCGTCACAAGAACTTCGGCGTACGGACCTTCCAGGCGGAAGATGAGATCGCCGCCGTGTGCGCCACGATTGGCGCTTCCTATGCGGGGCAGATCGGCGTGACCGGAACCAGCGGCCCCGGCGCCGCACTGAAATCCGAGGCCGTCGGGCTGGCCGTGATGGCCGAGGTCCCTCTGATCATCATCAACGTGCAACGCGCCGGTCCGTCGACCGGGATGCCCACCAAAGCCGAGCAAACCGATCTGCTGCAGGCCGCAGTCGGTCGCAACGGCGAATGCCCGGTTGCGGTGCTCGCCCCCGCGACTCCCGCCGACTGCTTCCCAACGGCGATCGAAGCGGTGCGCATCGCCGTCAAATACATGACCCCGGTCTATCTGCTCACCGATGGTTTTCTGGCCAACTCCTCGGAACCGTGGAAACTGCCGGACATCGAACATCTGCCCAAGATCACGATGGACCACACCGTCGGTTCCTCCGAGTTCCATCCATACAGACGCGATCCCAAGACGCTCTCCCGACCGTGGGTTCTTCCCGGTACTCCCGGTCTGGAGCATCGGATCGGCGGGCTGGAAAAGGAAGATGTGACCGGAAATGTCAGCTATGATCCGCTCAACCATGAGCGGATGGTACGCCTGCGCGCCGAGAAGGTCCGCCGCATCGCGCAGGAGATACCGCCCACCGAGATCATCGGCGAAAAGAAGGGCCAATTGCTGATCGTCGGCTGGGGCTCGACCGCCGGTACCATCACCACGGCAGTCGAAGCGGTCCGCGCCCGGGGGAAGAAGGTTTCATACGTACACCTGCGCCACCTGTGGCCGTTCCCGAACGATTTGGGGGAAATCCTCAAGCGGTTTGAAACAGCCCTCGTCCCGGAATTGAACCTCGGCCAACTGCGCTTGTTGTTGCGCGGCGAATACGGCCTGCCGGTGATCGGCCTGAACAAGGTCCAGGGACGGCCGTTCCAGACGACCGAGATTCAGAACAAGATTGAGGAGTTGGTGTGAAGATGTCACGAGGCCGGCACACAACCGCCACGACTTGTCATTCTGAACAAGTCCCTGCCTTCAGGCGGGGATGCCGTGAAGAATCTGCTGTGTGGGGACTCGCCAATAACAGCAGATCCCTCGTCCGCCATGGGCGGACTCGGGATGACAAGTGATGGGGGGTGCAGAAGGAGTGCGGGTCAGCCCTTGGGCTGACCTCGGACCCGAAGGGTCCGTCTGTTGCCGGGGTCGATAACGACATTGCCCGCCTGAGCGGGCAAACGTCAGCCCGAGGACTGACGGACATAGATAAGCGAACGGATTGAGAACCATGACAGCCTCCAAGCAAACGACCGCCGCCTCCATCAAGCCCGCCCGCCAGGACTACGTCTCCGACCAGGATGTCCGCTGGTGCCCCGGCTGCGGCGACTACAGCATCCTGGCCCAGACCCAACGCATGCTCGCCGAGCTCGGCATCCCCCGCGAGAAGCTGGTGTTCGTCTCCGGGATCGGTTGTTCCTCCCGATTCCCGTACTACATGAACACCTATGGCTTCCACACGATCCATGGCCGCGCGCCGGCGATTGCCACCGGGATCAAGTGCGCCAATCCCGATCTGTCGGTGTGGGTGATGACCGGCGACGGCGATGGTCTTTCCATCGGCGGCAACCACATGCTGCACACCTTGCGCCGCAACGTCGACATCAAGATCGTCCTCTTCAACAACCGCATCTACGGCCTCACCAAGGGGCAAACCTCTCCCACGTCCGAGATCGGCAAGGTCACCAAGTCGACACCATACGGCTCCATCGAGCAACCGATCCATCCTGTCTCATTCGCGGTTGCCGCCGAGGCGACATTCGTCGCCCGCGCCATCGACACCGAGACAACCCACTTGCAGGAGATCCTCCGTCGCGCCGCCCTGCACAAGGGAATCGCCTTTGTCGAGGTCCTGCAGAACTGCAACATCTTCAATGACGGCGCCTGGGAGCATCTGACCGCCAAGGAAGTCCGCGACGACCGCCTTCTGGAACTCAAGCATGGCCAGCCACTGGTCTTCGGCAAGAATCTCGACAAGGGACTGCGTTTGTCCGGCTTCCGTCTCGAAGTCGTGACGCCGGGACCGGGTGTGTCGGAATCAGATCTCCTCGTACATGACGAGAAGGCGGGCGATTCCTCTCTGGCCTATCTGCTGTCCCGTGAGCTCGGCGCCGATTTCCCCACTGCCATCGGTGTCTTCCGCGATGTCGAGCGTCCCACTTATGACGGGATGCTGACCAGACAGGTCGTCGACTACACGGCCAAAAAGGGGAAGGGCTCCCTGCGCGACCTGATCTACTCCCGCGACCGCTGGAAAGTCACAAGCTCTTAGGTCAAAAGCCCTGCCCGCGGCGACCGACTCTTCCGAGCGTAGTCGAGGAAAGTCGAACTGAGCTCCTGACATATTTTCTGTGTGCCACGGGTCATCAGGGCTTGATGAAAAACCTCCCAATTCCGCACATGTGCGGTCGGGTGCCCACACCCGACCGCTGATGCACAGCCACTTGCGCCGGGTGTGGGCACCCGGCGCCACGGAAACGGTGGCTTTTCAACACGCCCTTCAGACCCGTGGGCTCGTCTGTCCTTCACGGGTATGGCACGTCATACCGATCCGACGACTCACTCCAGCGGACAAGGGGCTTCAGCCCCTTGCGGGTGCTCTGAAGGCGTGCAGCCCGGGGCTACTTGGCGATGCGACCGGGCGTGTAGTGGAGCAACTCGGTTATGTCAGTGACCTCTGTCGAATCCGGATCGGACAGAAGAACGCGGAAGGCACGCCTGACCAATCCGGTTGTTGTCACATGTTCGATGGCCTCGACCCCCGCGACACCGTTGTAGCGCCATGCGATTTCGTAACAGTCGAACGCCCCTGCTGGGACACCAATCGTATCTCGACCCAGGACCTCTTTGTCTATGGTGACGCTTGGTTCGGGGCCTTCGGCGTCTCGATAACGCCACTTCCCCTCAAGTGGGTATCGCAGAACGAGCAGTGGCGGATCGTACCAGGTCCAGCCAGAACTGTGAGCGGTTTGCGCATTGTCTCCAGAACCTAACCCCGATACGACGCAGGGGAGAGGCCAGACTTCTGTGAGACCAAGATGAGAATTGGGGCGCCCCTTGGGGCGGGCGTGGAACGTCGCATGCCCGGTATCAGACAGAGCCAGGCAATAGAGCCCGTCGATCTTGTTCTGGTAGATGGCCTCAGCGCCCCAGATGCGCGAACCCTCTCGCAACTCAGCATGGATTCTCATCGCCGGTGGGGACACGCGCATCGAGTCCTTCCCTGCCACTCTGACCGAGAGCTGATAGATATCCATGGTGTCGAGCTTTTCCCCCTGGAGATCTCTGCTCACAAATGCTCGTTGATACTGCCAAGCGTCCCCTGTTGTGAGCGGATATCGGAATACCTCGCCGTCGGACTTGTTCGGCCCGGAGCAGCCCACGGTGAAGACCAACACAACGGCGGACAGACCTGCGAAGAGATTTCTGGATCTGAGCATCACATCCCGCCTTTCCGCCGTGACCGTGCGAGGATATTCGCCCCGCTGCAAGTGGCGCAAGATCTGCCGATGACGCGCTCTCCTCAGAAGCTGTCTCTATCGTCTGCAATGATAGCTACCCCGCTGGAATTGCGCCAGGGTCCTTCACGAGGCCCGTTTCTTGGCACCACGAAGCCGAGGTCGCCGTCCTGTGCGCAGCGAAGGTCCCATCGCTTCGCTGCATGACAAAACCGCTCTTCCGGGGTTCTGTGGCGTTCTTCAGCACCCTGCCAAGTCGTTCGCCGGCAAGAGCCGAATGGGCGCGAACGTACCGTCATGGAGCAGGCCCTGGAAAGTCGTGCATGAGCCGGACCGGTAATGGGAGCAAGACCAAATAGCGGGACAGTCCTGGCAGGTTGCTGAAGAACGCATGGAAGTGATCGTTTGCGCCCAATTGTCATCCCGAGTCCGCCCATGGCGGACGAGGGATCTGCTGTTTTCCCCATGAAAGGAAGGCAGATTCCTCGCCCCGCCAAAGAGCGGCGGGACTCGGAATGACAATGGTTGCTCTTCTTCAGCAACCTGCAGGAAGAGTGGTACAATCCGTGAGGCAGGTCAACCCCCCCACACGATTCTCGAGAAGAAGGGCCCCGAGATTGGGGCCCTTCCTGATATCGCGAGCGGAGTCGTGGCCGGTCGTGATGCCCTGGAACCTGACTCTTCCTCACGCGGATCGGGCACCGGGCCGAACGGGCCGAGATTGTCACCGCGATGAGACCAGGTCGAAGCGGTCGAGGTTCATCACCTTGACCCACGCGGCGATGAAGTCGCGCACGAACTTCTCCTGCGCGTCGTCGCAGGCATAGACCTCGGCGATGGCGCGCAACTGCGCGTTGGAGCCGAAGATGAGATCGACCCGGGTTCCGGTCCACTTCCGTTCGCCCGTGGCGCGGTCGCGTCCCTCAAACACCGCTTCAGCGTCCGAGACCGCCTTCCAATCCGTGTTCATGTCGAGCAGGTTCACGAAGAAGTCGTTGGTCAAAGTCTGCGTCCGCTTCGTGAAGACACCGTGGGGCGCACGGTCGAAGTTCGCGCCCAGCGTGCGCATGCCGCCGACGAGGACGGTCATCTCCGGAACGGTCAGACTCAGCAGTTGCGCGCGGTCGACCAACAACTCCTCGGCGCGCACCGGCAGGCCGGGCTTGAGGTAGTTGCGAAAGCCATCGGCGACGGGCTCCAGTACGGCGAAGGAGTCTACGTCAGTCTGCTCCTGCGTCGCGTCCATGCGTCCGGGCGCGAAAGGCACCTCCACGTCGATGCCGGCCTTCTTCGCCGCCTGCTCGACCGCGGCACACCCACCGAGGACGATCAAGTCCGCCAGCGAGACTCTCTTCCCGCCGGTGGCGGCGGCATTGAACTCCTTCTGAATGCCTTCGAGCTTGGCGAGCACTTTCGCGAGTTGCGCCGGCTGGTTGGCTTCCCAGTCCTTTTGCGGCGCCAGACGGAGGCGTGAGCCATTGGCGCCACCGCGCTTGTCCGAGCCACGGAAGCTCGAAGCCGAAGACCACGCCGTGTATACCAGTTCCGAGACAGACAGACCTGATGCCAGGATCTTGCTTTTTAGGGAGACGATGTCCTGTGCGTCCATCAGCTTGTGGTTGACGGCGGGGATTGGGTCCTGCCAGATGAGCTCTTCGGTCGGTACCTCGGGACCGAGATAGCGTGCGCGCGGGCCCATGTCACGGTGCGTGAGTTTGAACCACGCTCGGGCGAAGGCATCGGCGAACTGATCCGGGTTCTCCATGAAGCGCCGCGAGATCTTCTCATAGGCCGGGTCGAACCGCAGAGCGAGGTCCGTGGTCAGCATGGAGGGCGCGTGACGCTTCGACGGATCGTGCGCATCGGGCACGGTACCGGCGCCGGCACCGCCCTTCGGCTGCCATTGGTGCGCACCGGCCGGGCTCTTTGTGAGTTCCCATTCATAACCGAACAGGTTCCAGAAGAAGTTGCTGGTCCACTTCGTCGGCGTAGTGGTCCAGATGACTTCCAGGCCGCTGGTGATCGTGTCGCCCCCCTTGCCGGTGCCGAAGCTGCTCTTCCAGCCCAGGCCCTGCTCCGCGAGGCCGGCCGCTTCGGGTTCGGGCCCCACGTGTTTCGCATCACCGGCACCATGGGTCTTGCCGAAGGTGTGGCCGCCCGCGATGAGCGCCACCGTTTCCTCGTCGTTCATCGCCATTCGGGCGAACGTCTCGCGTATATCCCGCGCCGCGGCGATCGGATCGGGGTTGCCGTTTGGGCCCTCCGGGTTGACGTAGATCAAACCCATCTGCACCGCGGCCAGCGGGTTTTCGAGATTGCGATCACCGCTGTAGCGCTTGTCGCCCAGCCAGGTGTCTTCGCTGCCCCAGTAGATGTCCTCCTCGGGCGCCCACACATCCACGCGTCCGCCGCCGAATCCGAAGGTCTTGAATCCCATCGACTCCAGCGCCACGTTGCCGGCCAGGATCATCAGATCGGCCCAGGAGATCTTCTTACCGTACTTCCTCTTGATCGGCCAGAGTAGGCGGCGCGCCTTGTCCAAGTTGGCGTTGTCCGGCCAACTGCCGAGTGGAGCGAAGCGCTGCGCGCCCGAGGACGCGCCGCCACGGCCGTCACCGATGCGATACGTACCGGCGCTGTGCCACGCCATACGGATGAGCAGCGGTCCGTAGTGGCCCCAGTCCGCCGGCCACCAGCCCTGCGAGTCGGTCATCAGCGACAGCAGATCCTTCTTCAGCGCCTGATAATCGAGCTTCTTGAACTCCCGGGCATAATCATAGTCCGCTCCCATCGGGTTGGATGCGGGTGCGTGCTGGTGCAGAATGCCCAGATTGAGCTGGTTCGGCCACCAGTCCCGATTCGAACGGCCGGCATAGGTCGCATTCGGACTCACGCCATGCATCACCGGGCACCGGCCCGACTTGCCTGCTTCGGAACTCATGTCTTACTCCTCTTCCTGCCTTTCGGCTTTTTGGGTTTCTTGCTCTTGGCTTCTGTGGTCTGCTCCTTCGCGCAACGGCTGCAGACGCCGTGTACTTCCACGTGCGTCCCGACGATGCTGCCCAACTCCTTCACCGAGGGGGGGATGCGGAGGGCATTGAGTTTCTGGCTCTCGAAGTCGCGCGCCAGCCCGCAGCGCACGCAGATGTAGTGATGGTGGTGGCTGAGGTTGGCGTCGAAGCGTACTCTCCCGCGCTTCGGCTCGAGCGTCGAGACGAGACCCAAGTCGTTGAGCAGCCAGAGCGTCCGGTACACCGTGTCGAGCGAGACCGTGCGCATCCGGGGCCGGAGCGCCTTCAGCACCGCCTCGGCACTCGGATGTTCCAGACTCGCGGCGACCTCGCGGAAGATCTCAAGCCGCTGGTGGGTGAGCTTGAGACCGGCTCTCTGGGCGGCCTCCTGGAATCGCTCGACCCGGCGTTCGACCTCGGCTTCTTCTACTCTCATAGCAGCTCCTATCTGCGAACGTTACGCAGATAAGAATGTTCCGACATTTGGCCCGGATGTCAAGCCCGATCTGCCCCGCCCTTCAGGTCCACATCCCGCCCGTACAGCCACCGGCGATCCGAGCCGGATCCCGGTGCCGAAGAGCAACTCGAAGATCCGCCGGTCACGATGGGCCAGTCCGTCACGGCCGGTGAATCCGCCTCGGCGGACAGGTGTCTCAGAGCGGTACGCCCGTCAACGCTGTTCTCCCCACGGAGGTTCCGGCCCAGGCCCACCGGTCTCCTCAACCATCTCGTCAAGTTTCCGACATACACAGAGATAGGGGAGGAACCCGAATTCCGGGAGAGGGACCTCTATGCGGACGCTCGTCGCTGCCTTGGCAGCCTCGCTCATCGTCCTCGCACATGCCAGCGCATGGCCTGCCATGCGTGTCGCCACTGGGGCCTGTTGAAGAACCCCCTACTTCATCCCCACAAAGGAGAACCGCGGAGCCGGTTCTGTCATGGGACGTCGCCGCCACGTTTTTCTTGTGCGGGTCACGCGTATGGACGCGCTGAGGCGCTGTGC
>JBFMGX010000007.1:13464-57220 GCA_040752595.1 Candidatus Zixiibacteriota bacterium | reverse complement strand
ACTTGCCGCCGCCGTAACCCCGCAACGTTCCGTCGGTTCGCAACGCGCAGAACGGTCAGGTTGACGCGGCTGTTTCTTGTTGGGGGATAAGACCTTAGGGGCGACCAATTGAAAGCTCCCCGGGCCGGACTCGAACCAGCGACAAGGCGGTTAACAGCCGCCTGCTCTACCGACTGAGCTACCGGGGATTCGGACTCCCTCCGAACACCACAATCTAGGAGTCGTTTCGGCCGAGTCAAGTCGATTCTCCAACGGTACGGCGATCCCGTTATCAGCAGCATTCAAGAGTGGCATTCAGCGGCCTGCGTCCAAGACGTGCGGCATCGGTCGATTGTCCACGGATGATCGGCGAGGCGTTTGGGGGACCCACGTGGTTGGTCGGCAGTTGCAGCGGCGGCACTTGCTCCTTGCGGTGGTGGGGGAGAGGCGGTACAATGCCAGTCATTGGAGAAGGGGCGCACCGGCTTCCTCTTCGTGCGAGAGGTGTGAGATGAACATCAAGACAAGCGTGATCCTGGCCTTGGGCATTGCGATGGGCGGCTTCCTGCTGGGGTGGAAGATCTACCAATCGCGGGTGACCCAGGATAGCATCCGGGTTGTTGGCGCGGCCACCAAGCGTGTCGAGGCCGACATTGTGAAATGGCGTCTGACCATCGCTCGCACTGCCACCGAGCAGGCGATCTCCGACGGATACCGTCGCATCCACGATGACGTGCGCGGCACCATCGATCATCTGAAATCGCAGGGCGTGACCGACGACCAGATCACGATACAGTCGATCAACACGTTCCCGCAATACGGTCCGGGAGGGCAGAAGAGCGGCTACAACATCCAGCAGTCGATTCTGATCGTCTCGAGTCGGGTTGCGGATATCGAGAGACTGGCGGTCGATCCCAAGTCGATCCTTGGCGAGGGGATCATCCTGGACAACTCCCGTCTCGAGTACTTCCTCTCCGATCTGCCGAAGATCAAGAAGCAGTTGCTCGCCGAGGCGATGAGAGACGCGCGGGCGCGCGCCGATGAGATTGCCGCGGCTTCCGGAGTCTCAATTCGCAAGCTGCTGAATTCCTCGGTCGGTGTCTTCCAGATTACCGAGCCATTCTCCACCGAGGTCTCCGATTACGGGATGTACAACACCTCGACCCGGCAGAAGGACATCACGGTTACGGTGCGGGCGAGTTTCCTGATTGAATAGCACGACGGCGGGCAAAGCCCGCCCTACGTTTCCATCCTCGGCTGCTCTTGTAGGGCGGGCTCTGCCCGCCTTCTTGCATCGTCAGCGAAACAGTAGAGGGCTGTGCCCGCCGCAGGGGGCTCAAAGCCCCCTGTCCGCGATCAGAGATCGCGGGCACGCATCCTCCGGGTCTTTACGCGGGCCTCGTCGCCTTCTGGTTCCCTCAGTGGAAGAGCGAGAGCAGCAGGCGGAACAACGGGTACAGGAAGATCACGAGCAGCACGACCGCGAGCCACGCTCGCCAAGAACGTCGCGCCGGCTTCCCCGCAAATTCATAGCCGCAGATGAAGCAGCGGTCATGATCGGCCGGGACCATCGAGGCACAGGAGGGGCATTCGCGTTGGGAGGGCATGACAGCACTCGGAGGCGAAAGGACACTACCTCCCGGGAATCTCTACGAGTTGCGCGCGACCCATAGCAGAATCCACACGCACATAGCGTTGAGTGCCCGCCTGCTCCTCCATCACACGATAAATCCCCGGGATTTTCGCCGGTTTGCTCAACGACTGCGCCTCACCATCCCATTGCAGGAACAGCGTCCAGTGCTGTTCGTCGCCAGTGAAGACACTGAAGCTGGAATTCGGTGGGCCCCACTGTGACAGCACACCGCCATAGAACCACGTGATGTCAGCGGTATGGCGGGCAGAACTCGACAGCGATGGGATCCTCTCCGACTCGCACAAGCGCTGCCCATTCCGCAAGGAGACGAGCCGGAAGAAGCCGTAGCCCGCCCTCCAGTCCGCGAATTGCATCGCCAACACATCGGCCCCCTCATCGATCGCCAGCGTGTACAGGTCCATATCAGACGAATCCCGCCACAGCTCGGTGAGGTCGGTGGTCGACAACATGACAATCGTGTTGTAGTTGCAGACCGCAGCGACCGAGTCCGATCGCGACATTCTGATTGTCGGGACCCGACGATACCCCCCCAGTCCGAGAGCGCTGGCTTGAGTCGCCCCCGTCTGAACGTCCACGATCCAGGCCGAGTCCGGGTCGGCAATAAACAGATGCTCGTCGTCGGCGAAGACACAATTCCAGCCCGACAGCATACCCTCCAACTTCCGGACTTCCTTCCCCTGGCGATCATAGATCGACAGTAGCGCGGCAGTAATCTCGTTATACTGCTTGCTAAAGTACTGCCCCTGCGGGGAGGGGACCAGATACGCCGCCGTGCCCAACGCAAAACACAGTTTGCCAGCGACATCGAAGACGCGGTGCTCAAAGTACTCGTCACCGCATTCCGTGACAATTACAGTCGCTCCGTCTTCACTCAGGTCAACGCCGCACAGGCGAGGACCCTCAGTGCTGTCTGGCAACGCAAACCGGAACCGGAGCGCACCGGTCGGATCGAATGCCTCCACGGCCGAACTGTCATTCCGCCACAGCACGAACGCCACAATGTCCTTGGCCACCGCAAGTTGCCATACATGCGCCCCCCCGGTCTTGAACTCGCGAATGACTTTCGCCTTCTCCAGCCGCTCGGCCAGTGTCGCGGCGCAGATCGATACATGGGTACTGGGGAGAATGATCCCACAGGCAACGATGACCGGCAGTGCCCTCGTCACCAGAAGACAAGCGGGGTGGGAGCGGAGCATGGCTTGCGACCTTCAAGGGAATGGGCTGACCTACGCTCGTTGATGGGAAAGCAGGTTCCTCGCTTCGCTCGGAACGACGCGCTTGCCTCCAAGGGGAGGAATCCTCGTGTCACCCCGAGCGGAGCGAGGGGTCTGATGTGCCCGATGGAATCCCATCCGGTCAGCGGCTCCTACAACGGGTCCAGTGTCCCGTCGGCGATCTCTTTGGCTTCGTCCTTCTGGTCCTCCGGGACCCAAATGCTGATCCTGGGTTGCCCGGCACTGCCGATACCTGTGGCGATCCCATACAACTCGTCGGACTTGATGATCGCGGGAATCCCTTCCTGTGTCAGCGCCTCCTGAACCATCTCGGCATGAACGCGGGTCGGGTAGTTGCGCAGGAGGACATAGCGCGACTCGCCATCGCCCTCCTCATCGTTGCGCTCCTCTTCTTCCCAATCCTCAACCAACGCGACTCCGCAGTCAACGCATTCGACGCGGCCGTCGGGGTATTCGGCATGGCAGCTTGGGCAATGTGGCATCATGTCCTCCGGGTTGTCGTGGGGCCTGGTTCGGCGCGCCGTCGCTACCGAAAAGCCCTGGTCTGATCCAACATGGCGGTACACCAATGGCAAAGTCAAGAAGCGCCGCCGACCATCGGACTCATCGCTCACCGAGAGCGCGGTACACGTGTCCCCCGGCCGCGCGCAGTCGCCGATCCGCCTCACGCATCGGGATTCCCATCCTTCTCATCACAATGGCATGCTTCACCGAGCCGGCGGCACGGGTCAAGAGGCGTCGCGCCGCTTCATAGTCGAGGTCGGTTGTCAGCATGAGGATGCGGATGCTCCGCTCGCGCAGTTTGGCGGAGGTTGCCTTCAGATCGACCATCCAGTTCTGATAGGTCTTGCCCAGTTGCACCATCGCCGCAGTCGTGATCATGTTCAGCACCAGCTTCTGCGCCGTGCCGGCCTTCATGCGTGTCGATCCGGCGACAACCTCGGGACCGACCACGACCGCGATTACAACGTCGGCGGCCTCCGCGTCGACGACGACCGGACGGGGATTGGCGACCAGGAAGATCGTCCGCGCGCCGCGTCTCCGGGCCGATGCCAGCGCACCGAGCGTGTACGGCGTCCGTCGTGAGGCGGCGATGGCAATCAGGCAGTCCTTGGCTCCGAGGCGGTGTCGTCCCACGGCACGGGCGCCGTCGGCCGCCGAATCCTCGACTCCCTCGCGAGAACGGATCAGTGTCCCGTGCCCCCCGGCGATCAAGCCGACCGCGCGACGATGATCGAGTCCGAATGTCGGCGGCAGTTCCGCCGCATCGAGAACTCCCAGCCGACCGGATGTGCCGGCACCGGCGTAGAACAGACGTCCCCCTTCCCGCCATGTCTCGATCACCAGCCGTGTCGCTTGTTCGATCTGTGTCAGGGAGCGTCGGATCGCCTCGGGCACCGTGCGATCGGCATCATTGATCCTCTGCAGGACGCGTCGCAACGGTTCACGGTCGAGACGACGATATTTCCGATCCTGCGCCTCGGTGGTCAGCCGCGACAGTTGACTAAGAAGTGTCGAATTCTCTGGAACTGATGATTCTCTCAAGATGCAGGCGGCTCCCTACCGGTCGCGTCGATTCTTCACTCTCACCTTTGCCCGGTTGTGCTCTTCCAACGTGGACGAGAAGATGTGTCCGCCCCGGCCGTCGGCGACAAAATACAGATCATCGGTGGAATCGGGATACAACGCCGCGATGATCGCGGCCAGTCCGGGACTGCAGATCGGGCCCGGTGGCAGTCCGGGGTACAGATACGTGTTGTAGGGCGAGTCCACGGTCAGGTCGCTGTCCTGCAGCGGCCGGCCGTTCCGCAGCCCGCCGATGGCATAGACCACGGTCGGATCGCATTGCAGGAGCATACCGCGCTTCAGGCGGTTATGGAAGACTGCGGAGATGCGCGCCCGTTCATCTCCTTCGGCGGCTTCGGCTTCGATCATCGAGGCCAGAGTCAGCACTTGGTGGTGGGACATCCCAAGGGAGGCGGCACGGGTCCCCAGCGAATCGACATAGATCACCGTCCCGGTCACCAGCATTCGCGCGATGACCTCGCGCGGCTCGACGCCCCAATAGAACTCATAGGTCTCCGGCCAAAGGTACCCCTCAATCCGGTTAACGGGGGAGCCTGATTGCCCTGCGATCGCGGAGTCCTCGGCCGCAGCCAAGAACGCCGCGCTGTCGAATCCCAACTGCTTTCCCAAGTGCGCGGCCATGCGGGCCATCGTCCATCCCTCGGGAATCGTGACCGCGACCTGGACCGCACGTCCTTGACTGAGGGCGTCGAGAATGTCGGACATCCGCGTGGGGCCGAAGAACTCATAGCGGCCGGGGCGCAGGTGGCGGTCGATGCCACGCCAGCGCGCCCGCCAGATGAACAGGCGACGCGCGCGCAGGAGTCCCAGTTGATCGAGCTTGGTGGCGATCTGCGCGGTCCCTTCGCCCTTGGCAATCGTGACCGGCACGGTGGATGTCAGATCGATCGGTACGAACCAGGCATACGCGACAACC
Source organism: Candidatus Zixiibacteriota bacterium (assembly GCA_040752595.1). Taxonomy (NCBI): domain Bacteria; kingdom Pseudomonadati; phylum Candidatus Zixiibacteriota; species Candidatus Zixiibacteriota bacterium. Next base: position 51,849 of record JBFMGX010000007.1, on the reverse strand, counting down.
GCGACCGCCGCCGCCAGAGCGGCAAGTCCCATGACCGCCCCCAGCGCTTTCACAGTCATGTCAATCCAGTCCCCCGCGGCGACGGATGAAAGTCGACACGAGTCGGTCGGCCGTCCGAATCAGGACTGCGGGGACGACAAGTAGCAGCGCCAGGACAGTCGACACAATCTCGCGCAGTCCCTCGCTGATTATTTCGGTCCCGGACAGCGGCAGACGTCTATTCATCGGCCTCGGTGCCATGTGTGCCGTGAGTGTCGAGGTATTGCCGTAACAGGATTTCTGCCGCGAGGCGGTCGATCTCGGCTTTGTGTCCTTTGAGTTTGCGGCCGGACTGATGAAACAAACGGTGCGCCTCGGCCGACGTGAACCGCTCGTCGATGGTCACCACGGGTATGTCGACGCAGGCGCGCTCGAGCTTTTTGACGAAGGCCGCCACCTCTTGGGCCATCGGTCCCGGCCGGCCGGAAGTCTCCAGTGGCATCCCCACGACAATCCGGGTGTATTGCCACTCCGCTCGCTTGGCGGCAATGCGCGCGACCGCCTCAGCAACATCCTTTATCGCGATTGTCCCCAGGCCCGTTGCGATTGTCCCGCTGGGATCAGAGATCGCCAGGCCTATGCGGCGACGTCCATAGTCGACCGCCAAGACCCTGCCACCCACTCCGATTGGTTCCTCCGGGCCCATGTCGGCAACGTACTGCCCCGGTCACATCCGGTCAGCAGAAATCTGGTGCGAGCGAATCGTGACGGGGCGAACTTCCCATGCCTTTGGCCGCCATGAGTGAACGCTGTTGCGCACTTTGAGTCTTACGGCGCAGTGAGTGGAATAGCGCGTAGGAGATCTCATGGATTCTGACCCCGCGTCGCCACCCGACGCCGCACCGCAACTCTCTGTGACATCGACAATTGGCTCCCGGGGACGACGGGGAGCGGTACTGCAGGCAGCGGCAGTCCATGTGGCCGAACCGGATTGGGAGCGGCACGGGGCTTGCACTTCTGGCGGGCATGAGCGCGAACAAGAGTCTGCCGGTGCCGCTGCACGCCAGCCCGTTCGGAGATGCCGAGCGCGGTTTTTCGCCGTCACGCCTGGAAAACCAGCGCGAGCCCAAGGTCAAGAAGGACGAGCGTGGACATTACATCATGACACTCTCCGAGAACCTCAAGGTCTACTTCGAGGACTATTACCAGTTCCTTGAACTCCTGGCGGCGCGATGCCAGCAAGATCTGGCTCACACGCAGGAGTTGCTGGCCGGATGCGGGCCGGAGCACGCCGAGACATTGTCATATTGCCGGGCGCGACGGATCATTGTCGATTTGGTTCTCAAGAATGTACGCGTCTTCTATGCTGAGCGTCACAACCTTGGCGTGGTCATGACACCCTGGTGTCTGGGCACGGTGATGTTGGAGAAAGTCGAGCTCGTGCGCGACCGGATCGCCCGCGGCGAGCTGACCTCGGTCGACGTCGGGGAGTATCCATACGATGTTGTGAAGTACATCGATGAGATCCGCACGAAGACCTTGATGGACATCTTCGACTTCCCGCCCAAGGCGTTCGCCCTGCGCTGGCAGTACACGGAGTTGATCAAACGGTACTCGCAGGCGCTGACCAATGTCACCACGTCGCTGCAGAACATCCTCGAACTGATGAAGAACTACGGCAAATAGACACGGGAACCGTCCCCCCTCCGCCGGTTCCCCTGATCAGCCCCCGCTGCGCCTCCGCGGGGGCCTTTCTTCTTTTCCTCACGATTTATGCCGGATCGTGCCAATGCGATGTCATCCCGAGTGACGCGCCACCCCGAGGGCGGAGCGGAACGAGGGATCTGCTATTCCTGCCAATGTCGGTAGGAACAAACAGCAGATCCCTCGTCCGCCGCGGCGGACTCGGGATGACAACGGCTGCTTCGACCTGCCGTTTGGCGGGTTGCTGACGAGGGCGACCTATGTCATTCCGAGTCCCGCCGCTCTTTGGCGGGGCGAGGAATCCGCTTTCCTCTCATCGGAGAAACAGCAGATCCCCCGTCCGCCATGGGCGGACTCGGGATGACATCGGCTGCTTCGACCACTGTTTCAACCCCATTCTTGGTAATCGAGCAGACCGCACCACGTCGCTTTTCCCTTGTCCCACCCCGTCGGTTGCCTTATAGATAATGACTCATGCTCGATAGGAGAGAGACAGGCATGGACGACATTCGTATGGTGACAACTGCCGAGGCGCCCGGTGCGGTCGGCCCCTACAGCCCGGCGATTCACTTCGGCGGCGGGGCGCTCGTCTTCCTCAGCGGTCAGATTCCGCTCGATCCCCGAACGGGACAGATGGTCCCCGGCGGCGTGGCCGAGCAGACGGAACGTGCCCTGGCCAACATGCGTGCCCTCTTGGAAGCTGCGGGCTCGGGAATGGATCGCGTATTGAAGACGACCGTCTTTCTGATCGACATGAACGACTTCGCCGCCATGAATGAGGTCTACGCCCGTCACTTTCCCGGCGTCACACCGGCGCGCTCGACCATCCAAGTGGGGCGGCTTCCGAAGGACGCGCGGGTGGAAATCGAAGCGGTGGCGGCGTGTGGAGGTTTTTGATTCGAAAACGCCAACCAGCTCCTCGGGTCTTGACCGCTTACGGGCTTTGATCTTTCTTGATAGGGGATGCCTCGCCTGCAGGGCGCATCCGGAGGGCGAAGATGAAACTCGGGATCAAGAACTTCCGTTCAGTCCAAGACCAGGAGATCGATCTTGGACGCATCACGGTTCTGTATGGGCCGAACGGGGCTGGGAAATCGAGTCTGCTCTATGCTTTGCTAACCTTGAAGAACGTGTTTCTGAACCCGACCCAGAACTCGAGTAGTTTCTTCGGCTACGGCTTTGTGAACTTGGGTGGCTTCGACAGCGTTGTATTCGATCACCGGGCCAGGAACCAGATAGAACTTGCACTGAAGGACGAGTTCCCTTGTTCGATTGGCGCTCACGATGGGCGATCTTCACTTGTCCTCAAGGCCGGGATAAGAAAGGACAGCGGTGTATTATCGCTTTCCGCTGGTGTCACAGGTGTCTTTCCTGAAGTTGACCTGACCCTCGATGTCCCGTTCCCATATCCCGGCAACCAACAGGCCCAGCAATCCGTGGGCATCGGCGAGTCGTCGTACACTGTCACGTGGAATGGCGTCAGGGCGCAGGTGCAGGCACCTTCAACAGAGGTAGAGATCCGGAAGACAGCTGAGGACATCGCAGTTTTGTTTGATGATCCTGTACATACATTGAGTTCTATCAGTTTTGTACCTCTCAAACGCGGCTTCTCGAAGTTCCAGTACTCTTCTGTCCCGATGTCACCTGGAGCTGTCACAGAAGACGAGGTTGCGACCCTCTTGTCGACGAACAAGATCCTAGTGTCGAGGGTGAGCCACTACTTCGAGAGGATTCTCGAGAGAGAATTCCGAGTCAATGTAACACCAGGTACCGCAGTCTTCACTCTTGATTCCACGGACAAAACGACCGGCGTATCGTCTGAATTGGTAAACGATGGGTTCGGAGCCAATCAGATCGTGTATGTGTTGGCGAAGTGCCTCGGTGAAGATGTCCGTTGGGTTTGTTTGGAAGAGCCAGAAATCCACCTGCATCCGACTGCGATCCGGAATTTCGCGAGGGCAGTCGTCGACATTTCGCGTGAAGAGGACAAGAGATTCGTGATCTCTACACACAGTGAGTTCCTCCTCACGGCGCTTCTTGTACTCGTAGAGAAGGGAGAACTCCAAGCTGATGACTTGGCTTGCTACTTCGCCAGGAAAGACAAGAAGGTCACGTCGTTTGAACGCCAGACAGTCAATCAGAACGGACAGATCGAAGGCGGCCTCACGAGCTTCATCGAAGCGGAGTTGGAAGACCTGAAGTCCCTTCAGAAAGTCACATCGTGACACGGTAGGGGATCCCCGTCATTGTCTTGCTTCGTGCTCAACGAATGGCTCCTGCATGATCTGCAGGGTGACAGTGGGACCGGAGCAAGGGACGAGAGCATCCTGTTTCTCGAGCGGCTCAGGAGCAGCGCTGACTGCATCGCGGTCATGGTAGGCAGTCCGTGGGAGCGGAAGGCCTATGGTTTGATGTCGCGTACGGACCGAATCACCCGGACTGCCAGCAAGCTGCTTCACCTCTCGATTCTCCTCGACCTCGACCACTGTGTCAGAATCGGCGAACCGAAGACCGTCTTTGATTCTCCAGAGTGGCGATCGCTGATCCCCTCCGATGACCGCCATCTTTTTGATACTTATTTGCTGGCGGGGGCTGTGGCCTTGGTCACCACAGATACGACTCTCATTGACCTTGCGAAGAACCCTGACTTGGCGGGCATCATCGTTCGTCATCGTGACGAATTCCTGAAGGAGTATCTGGCACTTTCCTAAACATCGTTCTCGACCGCGTCCTACTATGATCGACTTCTCCTTCACCGACGAACACCGCACCGTCCAGGAGATGGTCCGTGCCTTCTGCGCGCGCGAGGTGGCGTCGACAATTCGCGAGCGCGACCGCGCCCAAGAGTTTGATCCCGACCTGTTGGGCAAGATGGCCGCCGCGGAGATTCTGGGGCTCTGTCTGCCGACGAAATATGGTGGCTCGGGGATGGACTATGTATCCCTCGGGTTGGCGTGCGAAGAGGCGGAGTATGTCGACACGTCGCTGCGAGTGATTCTCTCGGTCCATGTCGGCTTGGTCTCGCTGCCGCTTCTGACCTGGTGTACTGATGAACAGAAGTCCCGCTGGCTCCCGGATCTGGCGTCGGGCAAACGAATCGGCGCTTTCGGCCTGACCGAGCCGAATGCCGGTTCCGACGTCGTCGGTCTTCAGACCACCGCCGATCGCGACGGCAGCGGCTATCGTCTCAACGGCGAGAAGATGTGGATCTCCCTGGCTGACGTCGCCGACACCTTCCTTGTCTTCGCCTGGACCGACCGCGACAAGATGAAGCGACGCGACCATTCCGGGATCACGGCGTTCGTGGTCGAGCGCGCGATGACCGGTGTCGCGACGGCTACGATCCACGGCAAACTGGGGGTGCGAGCGGGGAACACCGGCTCGATCTCGCTGTCGGACGTTCTTGTGCCCAAGGAGAATGTGGTCGGTCAGATCGGCGAAGGTTTCACCATCGCGATGTTCTGTCTCGATCAGGGGCGATTCACCGTGGCCGCTGGAGCGACCGGATTGATCCGTGCCTGTCTGGATTCGTGCGTGACCTATTCGCAAACCCGCCTGACGTTCGGCAGTCCGCTGCGCGAGCATCAATTGGTCAAGGAGATGATCGCCCGCATGGTGGCAGGGTATGAATCATCGCGCCTGCTCTGGCTACGCGCCGCTTGGATGAAGAACACCGGCGTGCCCAATACGCGCGAGACGTCATTGGCCAAATGGATCGCCTGCGAGCAGGCCGAAGCCGCCGCGGCCGATGCAGTCCAGGTGCACGGGGCCTATGGTTTTTCCGATGAGTATCCGGTGGAGCGGTTCTATCGCAATGCCAAGGGGGCTTCGATCTATGAGGGAACGCGCGAGATGCACAAGTTGATTCAGGCCGACTATGTCCTCGGCCTGCGGCACGACAAGCCGACGCGTTGCAACTTGCCGCCGGCCGGGGCGGTCGGTCGATAACCTCTCCCTCCGGGAGAGGTCGATCCCTGCCTGCCGGCAGGCACGGCGCCGTCAGGCGGATCGGGTGAGGGGAGCATTCACTCCTGATGGAAGGTCCATACACGTTGAGGAAAACGGGCAGCCATTGTCATTCCGGCTCCCGCCGCTCTTTGGCGGGGCTTGCCCGCCAAAGGCGGGCGAGAATCTGCTTTTCTCTTTTAGAAGGAACAGCAGATCCCTCGTTTCATCCCATCCGCCGTGGCGGGCGGGGTTCACTCGGGATGGCAGATGACGCAAACGATCACTGCATGCGTTCCTAAACGCCCAGCTGACAGATAATGATCACCGCGCTCTGGAAATCGTTCCGGCCCACGCAATGGGTCAAGAACCTGATCGTCTTTGCCGGTTTGATCTTCTCACGGCATTTTGACCGGGGCGATGATGTGCTGCGGTCATTGGCGGCCTTTGCCGTCTTCTGCGCTCTGGCCAGCGCGGTCTACCTCTTCAATGATGTCCGCGACCGCGACAACGACCGTCTGCATCCCCAGAAGCGACTGCGGCCGATCGCCGCGGGTACGCTCCCTGTTTCGATGGCGCTCATTGTGGCCTGCTGCTTGGCCGTTGTCGGACTCATCGGCGCCTGGCGTCTGGGGATACCGTTCCTTGTCGCCGTCGTCATCTACCTCCTCCTGAATACGGCCTACTCGGTGGCGCTCAAGCGGGTGCCGATCATTGACGTGATGATCGTCGCCCTTGGCTTTGTCGTGCGCGCGGTCGCCGGTGCCGAGGCGATCGGTGTGGCGATCTCCCCGTGGCTGATCGTGTGCACGCTCCTTCTGGCGCTGTTCCTGGGATTCGGCAAACGGCGCTGGGAACTGGTTGCGCTCGGTGATGATGCGCTCAGCCACCGCGCCGCCTTGGCGGGATACTCGCCGCACCTGCTGGATCAACTGATCGCCGTCACGACCGCGTCGACCGTTGTCGCCTATGCGCTCTATACGCTGTCCGCCGACACCCAGGCGAAATTCGGCACCGGCCAGTTGATCTGGACCCTACCGTTCGTGCTTTTCGGTGTCTTCCGCTATCTCTATCTCATCCACGGCGAGCAGAAGGGCGGCAACCCGACCTCGGCCCTATTGCGTGACGGACCGATGCTGGTGAACACACTGCTGTGGCTGCTGACGTTCCTGGCCATCATCTCGCGCTAAATGACATATGCCACTGAGCCCGCCAAGCGGAATTCACATCGGCCGGGCTTTTCCAACATTCCCCGAGGTCACTGGCACACGTTGACAAGGACCGGCAGTCAGTTCGTAGCAGGAGTCACACGTTACAAGTCGAGGTCCTTTGTCCCGAACAGCGCATCAAACGGCCAGCCCTGCGCGGCAAAGAGCCCATCCGCGCCGGCGGCCCGATTGAGGACCGAAAAGACGCCGACCACAATGCCCCCAGCGGCTATGATCGCGTCCGCAGCGGACTTGGCCGATGCGCCGGTCGTCGTGACGTCTTCCACCACGGCGACCCGCATCCCCGGTTGAAAGGGTCCCTCGATGCGCTGCCCCGTGCCATGGTCCTTGAGTTCCTTGCGGATGATCAGGGCCGAGCAATCGACCCCGTCATCGGCCGCGGCGATCGTGACCGCCGCCACGATCGGGTCGGCTCCCAGTGTCAACCCACCCACGGCATCGGCACCGGTCCGTTTGATCTTCGCCCAAAGGAGTTCCCCGACGAGACGAAGGTACTCCCCTCGGAGACAGATCTCCTTGACGTTGACGTAGTAGTCCGATATCGCGCCGGAAGCGAGGACGAAGCGCCCCCGCTTGAGCGCATAGCGGTTGAGCCCTGCGCGCAGACGTTCCAAGGCATCGACCGCCGCTTGGGGCCCGCCGGTCATGGCTGCTCCTTTCGAGGGGCCATCGCCTACTGAACCGTCAGCGTACCCGGCTCAAAGATCGGCTCGACCAGCGCACCGGCGGTATCCACATATGTCAGGTAGTTCCCCGGCGGCACAAACGTTTCATCGATCTTGCCGGACACGGCGTCCTGGCCCAAGGTGAAGTGTACCCTGGCCAGTATGCCCTCCTTGGCGGGGATGTCCGGCTCGGTCATCGGAATGCCGGTCATCAAGAGGAAGCGCTGGTCGTTTTCGATGCGCGTAGGACGGCTGGACAGGTATTCGAGGATCCCGCCCGCAAACGAGACCGAATCGACATGCATGCCGACCGGGAAAGTCAGAGGGAGGACGATGGCGCGCAATGGCTCCACGCCGTAGTAGTTGATCTTAAAGGCACCGGACGCTCCCTTGGCGACCGTCAGCGAGTCGATCCAGATCCGGGCATCGGATTGCTTCATTGAGGGACGGGGCGTGCGTTTGTCTGCTGCTTGGGCTGGCGGCTGCGCCTGCGACGGAGGCGTCGTAGTCGCCGGTCTTTGCTCGGTCTTCTGCTGGCATCCCGAGAATGCCGCCGCCGCCAACAATGCCACGATTGCTGCTCTCATCTTCCGATCCTCCCGACAAGGTTCCCTCTCCAACCCATTGGCCTCCGCAAGAAGCAGCCCCATCGCTTCCGAGTCAATGGGCAGCTTGCCACCGCAGGCACTGTCTAATCCTCAGTGTTTGTGGGATGCCCGCCGGTTCGGGGCGGGGTCAGACCGAACTTTCGCAGGCGGTATAACAAAGTCTGCCGCGATAGGCCCAGGAGGCGCGCGGCACGGGAACGGTTGCCGCCCGCTTTCTTCAGGGCCTCCCGCAGGAGGGACTTCTCCCAAGTGAAGAAGTCGATCCCTGCCTCGGGGAGCGATGGGCCGGCCCCCGAATCGGTTCCACTGCGGGCACTGGCGCCTTCCAGAATCTCCGCCGGGAGGTCTTCCGGGGTGAGGCGATTCGAGTGCCGGCGCAGCACGACCGCCCGCTCAACGGCGTTCTCCAGTTCCCGCACATTGCCCGGCCAGGAGTAGTTCCGGAGGACCGCCAGTACTTCTGGGGGGATTTCCAGGTCCCCCGCGTTGAGGCGTTTCAGTACGCCGCGCAGCAGCGGTTCGATGTCGTCCGATCGTTCTCGCAGAGGCGGGACCACGATGGTGACGACATTGATGCGGAAGTACAGATCCTGTCGGAATGACCCTCGGGCGACGCGGTCGGCAATGTCGGCATTGCTGGCGCACAGGAATCGAGCGCGAACCGGCACGGGGGTGGTGCTGCCGAGACGCTCGACTTCCCGTTCTTGGAGGGCACGCAACAGCTTCACCTGCAGTTCGGTCGGTAGCTCGGTGATTTCATCCAGAAAGAGCGTCCCCTCACCGGCGCGTTCGAAACGTCCCGGCCGATCCCGGTCCGCCCCCGTGAAGGCGCCGCGCTCCACGCCAAACAGCTCGCTCTCAATCAGATCGCGTGGGAGCGCGCCGCAATTGACCGCTACGAAAGGGGCATCACGACGAGGCCCATGGTGATGGATCGCCCGCGCGATCAACTCCTTGCCCGTTCCACTCTCGCCGACAATCAGCACATTGGTATCTGTTGGTGCCAGGCGCTGGATCAGGTCAAAGACGCGCTGCATCGCTGCCGACACGCCGAGCATGTTGTCCGGGCGGAACCGCTCGTTCAATTCACTCCGCAGTCGCAGATTCTCCCCCCGCAGCCGTTGTCGCTCAAGGGCGCGCTCAACTGTCAACAGGAGGACATCGAACTCAAAGGGTTTGGCGATGAAATCGAAGGCACCGCTCTTCATCGCCTGAACGGCGCGATCCACGGTGCCGTACGCTGTGATGATGATCACCTCCGTCTCGGGCGATGCGCGCTTGATCTTCTCCAGTAGAGTCGCCCCGTCGAGCTTCGGCATGGCCAAGTCGGTGACCACGCAATCGGCCCCGTCCGATGTGAACTGCCTCCAGGCATCCTGGCCGTCGGTTGCGAGCGCGACCGTGTACCCGGCGCGCGTCAACTCGTGCTCGGCGATGCGCCGCAAACTGGCATCATCCTCGGCGAACAGGATGCGGGGCATGGCGCTCACGATCCCTCCCCCTGGCCCTGCCAGGCGCGGTCAGAGGCGATCGGCAACGTCAGGGCAAATGTGGTCCCTGACGGACCGGTCGATTCCAGATCGATCTCTCCCCCCGATTCCCGTACCAGCCGCGCCACAATCGCCAGCCCCAAGCCGGTGCCTCCCGTCTGACGGGTCGTCACAAACGGCTCAAACAGATGGTCACGGATCTGGGAGTCCACCCCACCCCCGGTGTCGCGAACTCGAACCGTGGTGCGGTCCCCCTCTATCTCAGCCGACCATATGATCTGACCGCCGCGCTCGGACAGGGCGGCCAGCGCATTCAATGTGAGGTTCAGTATGATCTGTCTTGCCACATCCACCGGAACCGCGACCACAATGTCATGGGGCACTTGGGACAGGTCGTAATCGGCGTGCGACTTCCGTCTCGTCCCTTCCGTCAACTGACCCACGAAAGCGATTTCGTTGGCCAACAGTGACGTGCCCGCGCTTCCCGGTCCCGGCCGGGCCAGATCGAGCAGTCGGCCAATCACACGGTCCAGACGCTGTGTCTCCTGTGCGAGGAGATCGGCAAACTCCGCACGATTCTGGTCATTCGTGGCAGGGTCCGCTAGGATCTTGGCTGCGCCCAGTATCCCGCTCAAGGGATTCCTGACTTCGTGGGCGATGCCGGCCGCAAGCTCTCCAACCGCGCGGAGTCGGTCGGCGCGCCGTAGCGACTCTTCGGCCACCAAGAGCGCCTCGGCTTTTTCCTTCAGTGACGCCAGCGAATCTTGGAGTTGCAGGTTCGTCTGATGCAATCTCTCTTGGATCCGGCGTTGTTCGTCTGCCAGCCACCCAACCACGATGCCGATGAGGAGATAGAGCACCAGCTCCAGCCAGAATCCGGTCTGCGCATGCTGATGGTGCCCCGCCAACTGCAGCCTGATATGGACCGTGTAGGTCAACCCCGTGATGACTCCGACCGTCAGTCCGCCACGCACCCCAAACCATAAGCCGGACAGTACAATGGGTATGTATGTCACCTTGAACCAGAAGTCGTGGAGCCAGATCGCCTCCGCGGGACTGACGAAATGAGCGATCGACAGGCCGATGAGAAGAGCCGAGATCAGGAGTATCCGGCGAAGCTCGCTCTGGATGGCGGAATTCGTGACCATCATGTTGTCTCACAAAGCGATGAGATCTCGTTGTGAGCCTGTCCTGTTCATCGGAAACCAGATCCTCAACAGTTCGCGAATCATTTGCTTCAACGCATGTGTTATATCGTACGTTTGCCTCATTTGGGGCATTCTACCACGAAGATCAGCCCGAGGTTCCGCGTGAGACGTCGACAGATCGGGCTTATGGGCCTGCTGAACGAGTCGACCCAAGTCGGGCAATTTCTTCGTCGGTCGTCCGCCTCCGGCGAACGAGCTCCTCGCAACGACAGAGTAAGTCTTGGACAGATCTTTGTGTCGTTGCAGGAAGCCGGCTCTGTGAGCGGGCTGAGCGACGAAGCAATCCCCTTGCGAGAGAGATCCCGCTTCGATGGGGTCTTCAACAGGTCCCTATGCCCGACGCCGCCCTCTCCGACTCATTCCATTTCTTCAAAAGTGCGGATGATCTCGAACACAGAGTTTGTCTCCATCAGCCGTTGGCGGAAATAGTCGAACTGCAACACCTCGGCCAGCGACTTGAACACGCGCAAATAGAGGTTGTCATCGTACGAGGGTGCGGCCATGACGAAGAACAGGCGAACCGGTTCATCGTCGGGGGCGCCGAAGTCGTACCCCTCAGCCGACCGCCCCACACCGATGACGAGTTCTCTCACTTGGTATGTGCGAACGTGTGGGATGGCGATCCCATACCCGATGGCGGTCGGAGCTTTCCGTTCACGGTTGATGAATTCGACGAGTAGCTTGCTGCGATTCCCCACCTTGCCCGAGCGCTCGAGAATGGAAACCAACTCATCGAGGATCGTCTCCTGATCCAGGCGGCGACGGCGGGCCGACTTCACCGGATTGTCCGGGTCCTCGACGATGCGCGTGGACATCGCCAGTTCAATCAGGGAGGCATCCAGGAGTCGCGAGATGTTCATTGATGGCGTGTCCTGTGGAGGCGTCAGGGGTGGGCAAGGCTGATGGGGAGCGTAGCGCACCCATCCCCGCTTCAGGATGGTCATTTATGCCCCAAGAACGGCGTTGCGCGCAACCGTTTTCGCCTTTCCAATGTTATCGGCTCGCCGGCTCTGCGAGATTGACAGTCGTCATGCCGGGAGACTTCTTCGGCGGGGAGCATCGATAGTATGGCCATCCCGATCATCGTCTTTCTGGGCAATCCCGGTGCTCGCTACGCCATGACACGGCATAACTTGGGTTGGTGGGTGGCGGATCTCGTGGCCGGGGAGACACGCCTGGCATTCAAGCCGGGGCAGGGTCCGTACCTCGAAGCCTCCGGGCGTGTCGCCGGGCAGAAGGCGTTGCTGGTCAAGCCGACGACGTTCATGAACGCCTCGGGGGAGGCATTCGATCACCTGTCACGGAAGTACGATCTGAGCCCGGAGTCGCTTCTGGTGGTTGCCGATGACCTGGCCCTGCCCTTGGGCCAGCTTCGCTTACGCGGCCACGGCTCTTCAGGAGGGCATAACGGACTGGCGTCGATCATCGCCTGTCTGGGGACAGAACAGTTTGCCCGGGTTCGGTGCGGGATCGGGCCACTCCCGGCCGGAGTGGATGCCGCAGAGTTTGTGCTTGACCCATTTGGTCCGGGGGAGTTGATTGCGGCCCGGGAAATGGCGGCACGCGCCGCCGAGGCTGTGGCCATGGTGTTGGCTCGCGGCCTCGTGGCCGCTGCCGACGCGTACAACCGCAAACCCCCCGCGCCTGAGACATCCGCCGAGGGATCGTCGGGCGCCCAATGACCGAGGGAGGGGACGTGCAAGTCTACGAAACAACGTTCATCATGGACCCACAGCTCTTGGAAGAGGGCTGGGAAAAGGCCATCAGTCGCTACTCCGAGATCATTACTCGCAATGGCTCGATCCGGCAGCTGGAGCGCTGGGGGCTCCGTCGCCTGGCCTACACCATCGAGAAGCGGACCCAGGGATACTACGTGCATGTCATCCATGAGTCTGCTCCCGGGGTCCCCCGTGAGTTGGAGCGCCAGTTCCTTCTCGACGAGACTTGTCTGCGCTATCTGACGGTCATCGCCGACAATCCTCGCTATCTGGAGGAGATGGACAAGAAGCGCGCGGCACGTGAGGAAGCCGGACTGGTCGAGGGCAGCGAGCCGCGGACGGACTCGGACTCGTTCCACGGCACAGGCGCACCGGCGGAGGTCAGCGATTTCGCTGAGGCCGGCGCCGAGGACGTAGAAGCGGAGCAGTAGCTCCGGCTGACTATATGGCCGGCGTGCGTGGGGCTGCGAAACAGGCATTTCAAGAGGGAATTCGGACATGGCGCGAGAGAGACGAGACGAGCACGGTGGATCCCGGGGTGAACGGGGTGACCGGGGTGAGCGCGGTGAACGGGGAGAGCGCGGCGGGCCGCGCTACCGGCGCGGACGGCGTTTTGCCGATCTGAAACTGTACGAGATCGATTACCGGAACGAGCGCTTGCTGCGGAAGTTCATCACCGAGCGCGGGAAGATACTGCCCCGGCGGACGACCGGGATATCGGCGTTGTTTCAGCGTCGGCTGACGCGGGCGATCAAACGGGCCCGCCATCTGGCATTGCTCCCCTACGTGGCGGAGACATACAAGTGATCATCACAGGTGACCGTGCCGGGACTGCACGCCGACCCGGGGAGGCACCCTCGCCAAAGGGGAGAAAGAGCGAATGAAGATCATATTGCGTGATGATATCGACAACGTCGGCCGTTGCGGCGAGGTCGTGACCGTCAAGGACGGTTTTGCGCGCAACTACCTGATTCCCCGTAACCTGGCGATCCCCGCCACGCCGGGGATGTTGCGCTCGATCGACCAGGTGGGCAAGCAGAAGGAGCAACGGGACCGCAAGCGTCTCCGTGAGGCGGAGCGGATCCGGCTGGCGATCGAGAAAACCTCGTGCACCGCCGAGGTGCTGGTGGGCGAAGAGGACAAGGTCTTCGGTTCCGTGACCGCCGCCAACATCGCTGAACTTCTGGAGGAGAAGGGCTTTGAGGTCGATCGTCGGGATATTCTTCTTGAGGAACCGCTCAAGGCGCTGGGTGTGTACACAGTGGATGTGAAGATCGATCGCGACGTGACGGCCAAGTTGAAAGTCTGGGTGGTCAAGAAGACGGGCACCTGATCCATGGAATCCGATGCAGTGGTGATGGTCAAAGCCAAGATCAACGGCTTGGCCCTCGATGTTGCCTCCAATTCGCCGGTCGTCGTGCTCTCCCCGGAGGATGAGGACCTGATACTGCCGATCTGGATCGGTCACTTCGAGGCTTGGGCCATCGCCATGGAGCTTTCCGGCGTGACCTCGAAACGGCCGCTCACACACGATTTGCTCAACGGCATGATTGCCCAACTGGGAGCGAGAGTGGAGAGTGTCCAAGTCGTTGACCTGAAGGATCAAACCTTCTTTGCCAAGATCGTGTTGGCCAGAGACGGTGCCAAAATTGAGGTCGATGCCCGGCCGTCCGACTCCATCGCCCTCGCGCTCAAGGCAGGAGCGCCAATCCTGGTGCGACGCGATCTCTTTCAGACGCGCCCCGCCGATTCCGGTACCGTTGAGAAGTACGATCCCGAGGCCCTCAAGGAGAGGCTGCGCAACATCAACCCCGAGGATTTTGGGAAGTACTCCCTTTAGACCATCGAATGTGATGAACGAGCCGTGTTTCTCGGGAGGGCGAAGCTCCTGTTCATCCTGAGTGGAGCGAACGGGCCGAGCCGTCTTGCTGATCCAGGTGAACAGCGGCTCAGCCCTCACGCTTCGCTCAGGATGAACAGGAGCTTCGCCCTCCCAATTCTGTTCAGCATGCGAGTGGCACTCATCTGTTGGTCGGTGCGGCGGTACCTGACAACGACCCTGTTCCTCCTTCTGGCCCTCACTGCCACGGGGACGTGCGTCGAGTGGCCGACAGGGAGAGCCCTGCAATCACGCGATGCCGGGCTGCGGGCGCAGTTCGACCGGGCGGTGGCCGCCTTTGCGGACAGCGACTACGTGGTTGCGGAGTCGCTCTTCGTACAGATGGACCGACGTCCCGATGCTCCGGTTTCGGACCATCAGGTGTTCCGATTCATGCAAGGACGCTGCTTGTTTGTGCGCGGCGATTACTCTGCCTGTGCGAGATCCTTCATCGCTTACATGGAGGCGTTTCCGGCCTCTGAGTATGCTTCGGCGGCACAGGTGTTTATCGGCCACTGCTGGTTCCTCTCAGGCGACCCTCTTCGCGCCGCCCGCGCCTATGCTCGCGCACTGGCGGGTGGGCCTGAAGCCCACCGCCGCATCGCTCTGGATAATCTGGTACCGCTGATACAGCAGGGACTGCCGCTTTCTTCCCTCGCGGCGCTGGCCGACGCGTTGGGGGATGACCGATGGTCGTCGCAGGCGCGATATGAAATCGCTGAACGATGGGCGCAGTCTCACCGCCGGATCGAGGCGCTGCGAGAGTACAAACGCGTAACGCTGGGTGACGCCTCCACGGACCTGAAGAAGACTGCCGAGGCACGAATCCGTGCGCTTGCAGAGGCGACGTCGGGTCCCACGCTGATTGGCTTGCTGGTGCCTCTGACGGGCGGATACGCCGACTATGGGCAACGCGCTCGCGCGGCCGCCTGGGCGGCCATCGAGATGGCGGCCAGTCCGCCGCGCTTGGTGATCATCGACACCGGCGATGACCCTCTCTGCACAGCCGGGGGCGCTGATTCGTTGATCCGAGCGGGGTGCACGGCGGTCATTGGGCCCCTGGTTCCCGAGGACATCGCCGCGAGCGTCGGAGTACTCCGTACCCACCCGATGCTGCAGATACTGCCGGTCGTGCGCACCGGACAGGCCGAGTTGTCTGAGCTATCCCCATGGATCATTCAGTTCTCTGTCGCCGTGGACGAGAAGGCGACACGGCTTGTCGGGGCGGCGGTGGACGGCCTGGGATTGCGCCGCTTGGCCCTCTTGGCCGCGGACTCCAAGGAAGGACGGGAGGCGGTCGCGGCCTGTGTCGAGGCGGGCCGCGATCACGGCGCGACGATCTGCGCGACCGAGTACTTCTCAATCGGCGCCGGCGATATCCACTCTTCGGTGTCGCGCTTGGCGCGGTCCGTTCTCGCGACGACTGCGGCTGCGGGGGGGGAGTTCCCGTCCTCCTCAACCGCGAGCAAAGATCAGTCTCTACCGGTCGATGGTCTGGTCATCTGGGGCGCTGATCCGGAGGATCTCAGCCGACTTGTTCCTTTGGTGCGGGCGGCAGGTTTTCGTTGCTTCCTGCTGGGTGATCGAAACTGGGAGGACCGAGAGATGCTCGCCTCCGCCGGGGCGCCTCCCGATTCAGTTCTATTTGTCTCGGACCAGGCCATCGATGCCTCCGGCTCCCAGTGGGCGGATTTCGCCCGAACATACCGACGGTTCTCTCCGGACTCCCCGGATTGGTTCGCCGCCCGCGTCTACGATGCGGTCGCTTGGATTGCAGCAGCCGGCGATGATGATGCCGACGCACTGATTGATCGGCTGATCGCCCACGGGTTGCACGGGGTCGCCGGTGTCTGCGCCTTCAATGTCCATCGGATCGCCTCGTGCGCCCAAGTCTATCGCTACACGGCCGGAGGACTCGAGCGTGTCGCTCCCACTAACTCGACAACTCCGAAACTGGATTGAGCGGCCGTCCGGCCTGCACTTGCGGAGGAGCCCGTGCCCGAAGAGAGAGAGGACAAACGCTTTGCCCTCAGATTGGTCGTAGACGGCAAAGAGCGATTGGTGTCCTATGAAGAGCTGGCCCTGTCGAACAACCTGGCGCAGGAGGCCCTCGTGCGATTGCTGATCAAGAAGAAGCTCATCAAACCCGACGAGCTCATGGACGAGATCGGCAAGGTGAAATCGGAGCGCTATCGCGTCGATCCTCTCACCACCGATGCGTGACATGGCCAAGGGCACTCCGATACCTGATGTTCAGGCCGCCGGCGATTCCCAGGCAAACCGGGGTCATGTCGTCGACTTGGGAGCGGAGTTGTTGCGTTGGCGGTCTCACCCGGTGCGATCCGGTGGGATTCGCCTGGTCTGGGTGATTGTGGTCGTGTGCGGAATTCCAGCGCTTCTGGCCATGCTCTATGGTCTGTTCTTTGGGCTTCTCGGTCTGGTCATTCTGGGCGGCTCGCTCGGATCGTACTTCCTGCCGACCGACTTTGTGATCTTCGAGCGGGGCATTCAGTCACGATTTCTGCGTGTGAGCCGGAGTATTCCTTGGACGCAATTCCGCAGCTTCTATCGAGACCGCAATGGTGTCCTGCTGTCGCCGTTTCCCCGGCCCTCCCGTCTGGAGAACTTCCGCGGATTGTACCTGCGCTTCGATGGGCGACGGGAGGACGTGATGGCGCTGGTCGCCGCGCACATCACTGTGCCCGGCGGCGAGAAGGCGCCCGAGCGAAGCGACCCGACATCGCCGGTGGTACTTCCATGAGTCTGCGTCAGTGGCTTGACACTCATCTTCTGCGGACGTCGGATGTTGCCGCCATGACGCCCCTCACCGAGCAGGAAGCGGCGATTCTGGCCAGGCTGGCGTCCAAAGTCGTCGAATGGAAGATGACGGTCCCGGCGATCCTGTTCTTGGAATCGGTCAAACCGCTCAACTACATCGGCGCGCAGGCGATGGTCTTCTTCGAGCCGTTCGTGCAGACCCTGTTCAACTTCAAGGACTACGACACCTTCCGGGAGATGATGGAGAAGAGGGAGAACGTCGAGCGGCTCCTGCAGAAGATCGAAGAACTCGATGCCGTCGCCTTGGCGGCGGAAGAGGCTGCCCGACGGGAACGCCGCGCCGGTGGGCATCCACGTCGCCGGTGGTGGCCGTTCGGCACTGGATCTGGAGGACGGTCAGATTCGGGATCTGCTTCGCCCCCGGTGGATTGACGCGACCGTCCCCTGATTACGGCCGCGGACTTTTTTCGTGCACATGTTGATTTCCGGTGAAGCCGCCGTATATTGACCGCCCACCTCGGGATCGGTGGGGTTCTTGACCATGTCTCACCACACGTCCACACAGCGGAGTCGGGTGCGATGATCATTGCCAAGGAGATGTTCCTCACCAACGGTGTCGGACGTCATTCGGAGCGGTTGTCGAGCTTCGAGCTGGCGTTGCGCGACGCCGGGATCGCCCACTACAACCTGGTCCAGGTTTCCTCGATCTTCCCGCCGCACTGCAAACTGATTTCCCGCTCCCAGGGACTGAAGAAGCTCTCGCCCGGACAGATCCTCTTTGTCGTTATGAGCCGCAATGACAGCAATGAGCCGTCGCGGCTGATCTCGGCGACCGTCGGGCTGGCCGTGCCGCAGGACCGCTCCCAGATCGGATACTTGACCGAACACCACGATTTCGGAATGACCGAGAAGCGCGCCGGGGACTACTCCGAGGACCTGGCCGTGACCATGCTGGCGACATCCTTGGGATTCGATTTCGATCTCGACAAGAGCTGGGATGAGAACAAGGAGCAGTGGAAGATCTCCGGCAAGATCTACAAGACGCGCAACGTCACCCAGTCGGCGACCGGCGACAAGAAGGGACTGTGGACCACGGTCGTCGCCGCCGCGGTGCTGGTCACGGAGTAGCCGATTCGCATGGAAGAGGACTTGACGCCCCGGCTATCCGGGGCGTTTTTCTGCCGTATAGAGAGGCAGCAGCCAGGAGGACGGTGAGATCATGCGCCACATGCCCTACCAACCGACCGTACCGTTCGCCGTGGACCCCGGCGACAATGTCGCTGCCGTGCTGGAGAAGATGGAGCTGATCTCCTTCCAGGGACGCAGTCTCGGCGTGGCGCTGGCTGTCTGGCGGCAGATGCTCGAGGACGACTGCACGATCTGGCTCGGTCTGTCCGGAGCGATGTCGGCGGGCGGCATGCGGCGCATCGTCACCTATCTGATCCGCAACCGCTTCATCGATGTCCTCGTCTCCACCGGCGCCAATCTGTTCCATGACATCTATGAATCGCTCGGGCGCGTGCATTACATCGGTTCTCCGGCCGAGGACGATGTCAGGCTGCGCGAAGAACGGATGGATCGGGTCTATGACACCTACGCCGATGAAATGGAGTTCCGCTGGCTCGATCAGACGGTCCTGCATTGGTCCAGGGAGCATTTCGATCCGCGCGAGAAGTACACGACACGCGAGTTTCTTCACACTCTCGGAGGGATCGTAGCGGCGCAGGAGAAGGACGAGGGAATTGTCAGCGCCGCCTATCGCGCCGGCATCCCGATCTTCTGTCCCGCCATCGCCGATTCATCGTTTGGAATCGCGCTGGCCTCCGGGCGCGAGACCGGCAAGAACCTCTTTGTCTTCGATCTGGTGCGCGACGTTGAAGAGACGGCGCTGATCTTTGACCGCTCGCGCGAGACCGGCGTGGTCTATGTCGGCGGCGGCACGCCGAAGAACTTCATCCAGCAGTCGTCGATCATCTATGAGCATTTCGAGCGCGGGCACAAATACGCGATCCAGTTCACCGCCGATGCGCCGCACTGGGGCGGCCTCTCCGGGTGCACCTTCCAGGAGGCGCAGTCGTGGGGCAAGATTCACGCCAAGGCGAAGATGGCCTCGGTGCATGTTGATGCGACGATTGCTCTGCCCCTGATCGCCACCGCGCTGGCCCAATCGTGTGCCGATCTGGCCGCGCGCCGTCGCAAGCCGGCCTTTGTCAATGAACGCGAGTTACGCGTCGATGGCTTCACACTTGAGGATGTCCGCGCCGCCGCGCCGAAGCCGGTCGCCGCTGAACCGTAGGATCACCCTGTGTCAAGACGCTCACCTATGTCATTCCGAGCGCAGCGAGGAATCTGCTTTCCTCGGTCTACACAGGAACAACAGCAGATCCCTCATCCGCCACGGCGGATTCGGGATGACAACATGGATGAGAGCGATGATGAGCGTTGATCATCAAGCGTCGCCCCGCGGATACAACTTCCTCGGTCTGCCCCCGGAAGATGCGGCGTATGACACCGCGCGCGTGGTCGTCATCCCGGTCGCCTACGATGGCACAACCTCGTACCGCGCGGGGACGAAATACGGCCCTGCCGCGATCATTGCCGCCTCCCGTGAGGTGGAGACATACGATCCGGTGACGAAGCGCGACATCGCCGAGATCGGCATCGCCACGGTCGATGAAATCGAAGCCGAGGCCGAGGGCCCCGGTGCGATGGTCGACACCGTCGAGCGCGTGATCGCCGGACACCTCGCCGTCGGGAAATACTGCGTGATGCTCGGCGGTGAGCACTCGATCACCACCGGGGCGGTGCGTGCACACACAGCGAAGTACCCCGATTTGACCGTGCTGCAGATCGATGCCCATGCCGACATGCGCGACACCTATCAGGGTTCAAAGTGGTCGCATGCCTGCGCCATGCGCCGTGTGCGCGAACTCTGTCCGGCGGTTTCGGTCGGCATCCGCAATGTTTCCGCCGACTGCCATGCGACCATCGAGCGCGATCACCTGCCCATCTTCTGGTCAAGAGATTGTGTCGGCAAGACAGACTGGTATCAGGCCGCGCTCAAGCCTCTTTCCAAGCACGTCTATATCACTATCGATCTTGATGGCCTCGATCCTTCGATCATGCCCGCCGTCGGCACCCCCGAACCGGGCGGCCTCCTCTGGCAGGAAACACTCGATTTCCTGCGGTTGGTCTTCGCGCAGAAAACGGTCGTCGGCTTCGACGTCGTCGAGCTTTCACCGATTCCCGGTCTGCACGCCCCCGACTTCCTCGCCGCCCGTCTCGTCGCCGAGATGCTGCGGATGATCCGCTTCTGATTCTTCTGACCTCTCCCTTCGGCCTGCCCCGAGCGACTTGTCCTGAGCGGAGTCAAAGGAAGTCGAGGGGGAGAGGTCGCTCGGGCCTTCAGGCCCGAGCAGGTGAGGGAAAGGCCGCTGCGTTTTCGTAGGGTGGGCTCCGCCCACCATCAGGGGGCTGAAAGCCCCCTGTCCGCGAAGGATTTCGTCGCGGGCGGCCCAGGCGGCATGCGGATCACAAATCGAGTTCGGACGCTATCTCAACCCAGTCGACGTCCTCGATCTTCTCCTTAACCATCCTCAGAATTCCATTCTCGACCAGTTCACCATTCCACGAGTCCGGGAAAGCGACTGGCTCCGAAGGGGAAACTACGAGCATCCGCCGGTCCCGATCCGTGTATGCCCAGTTCATGATCAAGCGAGTTATCGCATGGTCCCCGAACCCAAACCCGGATATCAGGAGCCTCCTTGAATTCATCAGCGCGGCCCTCCACCGGCAGAACAATTCCGCGAACATGCCCGCCGTGTACCT
The DNA here is from genome assembly GCA_040752595.1 of Candidatus Zixiibacteriota bacterium. Taxonomy (NCBI): domain Bacteria; kingdom Pseudomonadati; phylum Candidatus Zixiibacteriota; species Candidatus Zixiibacteriota bacterium. The sequence goes on along the minus strand of JBFMGX010000007.1, from coordinate 30,818 downwards.
GTCAGGTTTGTTGTAGGTGCCAAGCAGGATGAGCGGCCGGAAGTCCCGCATGCGCCAGTATTTCCCGTCAGGTAGGCGATGCAGCCCCCCGCAAAGGCATCGGGCGGTCTCTCTCTTGAAGTTCCAGTCTTCCCCGGGCATCAAACTGAACCAGTCCACGGACCCATGAATCTTCAGTAGCTTCACGGAATCAGCTTGTGTATCGAAGACTCCCGAGCGCCAGAGCGGCACATCGCTGCCATCGGGTTGACAGAAACCGTCGCAGTAGGGAATCTGCAGCAACTCGAAAACTCGTTCCAGTACAAGATCATGGTTCGTCGTGACTATGCACAGCTCCGTTCGGTCGACTTGATTGCACAGGGCTCTCACCAACTCTTCCAGGTATCCTGTGCATCCGACTGGTTTGTCGAGCATCTCCCAAGCAAGGTCGGATAGACAGTTCGTTGCCTCGTGGAGCAGCTGCGAAAAATCGACTCCCGCGCTTCGCACTTCGGTGCGGACTTTCCTGGAAAGCCACCGTCGCCCCAGGACCGTCAGCGGGTCGTCGAGGCCTCCAAGCTCAGCCGTGGCGAGACGATCGAGAAGGAAGTAGGCGTCTTCATATGTGGGCGCAGGTGGTGTTGCCCATCGCTCGCTCAGTTCCTTCCTGACGAGCTCCAGCACGGCCGCGACGATCGCTGTTATCGCTAATCGATTCGCCTTCTCCTTCGGGGACTCGAAGTAGCCGAGTTTCGGCAGCAATCCGGCTCTATAGACGCTGACGCCGGTCCGATGGAATTCTCTGAGAGAGAGAAGCTCTTGGGACATCTCGTGAGTGCCTGGCATCCCCGCCTTTCGAGAGATTCCCGAACCGAACAGGCAGACGAGCTTCTTGCCGGAATCTTCAGTTTTCATGGCAGCTCATTACGCGGATGCGCGGGTTGGGTCAATCACATTCTCGCCGTGTGGGGAAGATGTGGGGGGTTGTTCCCGTTTCCCGCCGATTGTATAATGGGAACGTCGACCCACCCCCCGAATCGGGGGCGTGGGATTTCGGCGTTTGGTGCAAGGGGCTGAAGCCCCTTGTCCTCGAATGACACATTATGGCGCAACGCGAAACCAGAGACACACCGCGCCGATCCGGCAAGCGCAACCCCTTTGACGATCTCTTCGCGGCGGTGGGGCGTCTGCCGGCGTTTGCGCGTGTGCGCGAGCAATGGGAATCGCCCACGCCGGGCGCGCTCGATCTCGGCGGGATGGCCGGGTCGCTGGCGGCCTGTGTGGTGGCGAAGCTGAATCGGCAGTCGCCTCGCCCGACTCTGATCATCACCGCCGAGCCGGAAGGCGCATCCCACTGGCACGATGATCTCATCCACTTGCTCGGCGAATCGGCGGTGACCCGCTTTCATGCCTGGGAAATCCTCCCCTATGAATTCCGTTCCCCTGGGCCGGAGGCGACAGGACGTCGGCTGGAAACTCTCTGGCGTTGTCTCGGACCCGACCCCCCAATCGTCGTCACCCATCTGCGTGCCGCGCTGGAGCCGACCATCCCGCCCGATGAGTTGAAGTCGCGTCTCGTGACACTGGAGGTGAACCGGGAGTATGTCCTCGAAGATCTCTTGGCCCAGCTTGTCGATCTCGGCTACCGGCGCGCGCCACTAGTCGAGGAAGTCGGGACTTTTTCTTGCCGTGGTGGCATCGTTGATTCTTTCACTTTCACCGAGTCGGAACCGCTCCGCGTCGAATTTCTCGGCGACGCCGTCGAATCGATCCGCACGTTCTCTGTTGCGACCCAACGCACGACCGCCCGTCGCGAGCAGTGCGTGATCCTGCCGAGCCGTGAGGCACGTGCAACTGGACCTGTCTATGAGTCGGGCTGGTCATCGTCCGGTCTGGAAGATGCCTGGCGGGAACGACTGGAATCCGATCCCGAACGTCCCGGGCTGGAGTGGCTGGCCGGGATCATCGGTCAAGGGCGCGCCCGCGTCTTCGACTACCTGCCCGCAGACGCGGTTCTTTGGCTGGATGATCCGGAACGTCTGCGGGCCGCCAATGACCGCTTGCAAGAGGAAGCGGCGCGCTTCCATGAACGACTGTCGCACCATCTGGCCGATCCGCCGTTGCCCGAGGTCATCTATGGTGTTGACACAATGCAGACAGCGAAAGCGCGATATCGCACCCAGATCCAGGTTCACGATCTGTACGTCGGCGGAGTCGGCACGGAGCCGCCCATCTCCTTCAACAGTACCGCGCCGCCGCCGATGGCGGCGAGTGTCAAACGACTGACCGAGGAGTTGACCGCATTCGCGGCGCGAGACATTGAAGTAGTCATCGCCTGCGACAACGAGGGGCAAAGGCAGCGTCTGGCCGATCTCCTGGCGGAGCTGCACACCAATGCCGAGTTCGTTTGTCCCGCCCTGCACAGCGGCTTTGTCCTACCCGATGCCCAATTCGCCCTTCTCACCGAGCATGAGATCTTCCACCGTCATCGCGCCAGGTTCCGTCGCCGCCGGTTCCAGGAGGGACTGGCTCTCTCCAGTTACACGCAGCTCAAGCGGGGCGACTTTGTCGTCCATATCGATCATGGGATCGGCCGTTTCCGTGGCCTGGAGTCGATCACGGTCGAGGGGCAGCGACGCGACTGCCTGATGCTGCTGTATCAGGACGACGACAAGCTCTTTGTTCCCATCGAGGAATTCGACCGCGTCCAGAAGTACTCCGGTCAGGAGGGAAGACCGACCCTGGCGAAGCTCGGCGGAACCGCCTGGGAACGGACCAAGGCGCGCACCAAGCAGGCGCTGTTGTCGATGGCCGGGGAATTGATCACCTTGTACGCGGCCCGCAAGTCGCAACCGGGGCACGCCTTCTCCGAGGACAACGAGTGGATGGTCCAAATGGAGGGCGCGTTCATCTATGAGGAAACTCCCGACCAGACCAACGCGATCGCGGCGGTGAAGAAGGACATGTGCGATGCGGCGCCGATGGACCGGTTGATTTGCGGCGACGTCGGCTATGGCAAGACCGAAGTGGCGATCCGCGCCGCCTTCCGGGCCGTGTGCGATCACAGGCAGGTCGCCGTGCTGGTGCCGACGACGATTCTGGCGCAGCAGCACCTGGCGACATTCCGCGAGCGGCTGTCCGAGTTCCCGGTACGGATCGAGACGCTGTCGCGCTTCCGGACCGTCAAAGAGCAGAAACGCATTGTCGGCGAGCTGACGACCGGGAAGCTCGACATTGTCATCGGGACGCATCGTCTCCTGCAGAAGGACATCGCCTTCACCGATCTGGGACTTCTCATTGTCGATGAGGAACAGCGCTTCGGCGTGGCGGACAAGGAGAAACTGCGGAAGCTCCGGCAATCGGTCGACACGCTGGCGCTGTCGGCGACGCCGATTCCGCGCACGCTGTCGATGTCGCTTCTGGGCGCGCGCGACCTCTCGATGATCAACACCTCCCCGCGCGACCGGCTCCCGGTGCAGACGGAGATCCGGGCCTTTGGCCCCGAGGTCGTCTCCGAGGCGATTCTGCGCGAGCTCGACCGCGGTGGCCAAGTCTACTTCGTGCACAACCGCGTGCAGACGATCGACTCCATGGCGGCGTGGCTCTCACGTCTTTTGCCCACGGTCAAAATCGCCGTGGCGCACGGTCAGATGCCCGAACGCGACTTGGAAGCGGTGATGGTGCGATTCTACCACAACGAGTTTCACGTTTTGCTCTGCACGGCGATCATCGAGTCGGGACTCGATCTCCCCTCGGTCAATACGATCATCATCCACCGCGCCGATCGGTTCGGCCTGGCGCAGTTGTATCAACTGCGCGGACGCGTCGGGCGCTCGGCACGCCAGGCGTACGCCTATCTGCTGGTGCCCCCGCTGAATGCCCTGAACTCGACGGCCAAGGCGCGTCTCCGTGCCATCGAGGAACATACCGCGCTGGGCTCGGGGTTCCACCTGGCCATGCGCGATCTGGAGATTCGCGGCGCCGGCAACCTGTTGGGTCCGCAGCAGCACGGTTTCATCGAGGAGGTCGGCTTCGATCTCTATTGCCGCCTGTTGAATGAGGCCGTGGCCGAGGCCCGCGGCGTACCGCCGACAACAGTCGCGCCGGTACAGATCGAAGTGGACGGGGATCGATTCATCCCCGATGACTACATTACGGACAACCAGCAGCGCTTTGAGATGTACAAGCGGTTGGCCGAGTTGGCGGGCGTGGACGGAGTCGACGATTTGGCGTTGGAATTGACCGATCGCTTCGGCTCTCCGCCGGTGGAGGTTCGACGGCTCCTCGATCTGGCCCGAGCGCGCATCTGGGCCCGGCAGGCGCAGGTCGCCCGTGCCTTGGCCCGCAAGGGAATCTGGACAGTCTATATGTCTCCGGAGGCAGCCATCGATCGCCGTCGCATTGAGACGTGGCGCCGTCTGCTGGGGGAGCGGGTGTCCTTCACTTCGGGGCCGCCGGTCGCGGTCACGGTGCGCACAGCCGTCGGCCAATCGGCCGACCTGACTGGCCTTCTGCATATTCTGGAAGCGCTGGCGACGGGGCGGCCGGTTCCGGACAATCCTCCCGGCGTCGCGCTCGGACTTTGACTTTGTGCTCATGATGAGTAGATTTGACGTTTGTGATGGGTATGCCGACTTCTAACGGGGGAAACTGACAGGAGTTCTCATGAAGAAATGGGATACGGGCGTTTCTGTGACACAATGGTCGGCCGTGCTGCTGGTTGCCGGTCTCCTGGGTACGGGAGCCGTAGGGTGCGGCAAGAGTCAGGATTCCGAGGAGGCGGTCGCTGCCGAAGTCGGCGGGCGACCGATCAAGTTGCGGCGGATCACCGACTATCTCACCGCCCTGCATGTCAACTACCCGACGCCGGCCGCCGAGTTGAAGGCCCGGCGCCAGTACTTGAACCGCCTGATCGAAGACGAACTCCTGGTCATCGCCGGGTATGCCCGCGGGATCGATGCCGACATCGGCATCGTCGAGGCGGTCGATGCCGAGAAGGACAAATTCCTGATGGACGAGCTGTACCGCGCAGAAGTCCTCAACAAGGTGACGGTCTCGGAGGAGGAGATCAGGGACTCCTACGCGCACTGGTTTGACCGGGCCCGTTTTCGACACATCCTGGTGGCCGACAGCGTCAAAGCGGACTCTTTGCTGACGGCCATCAAGGCGGGCGCGGATTTTGGCGATATGGCGGAGAAACACTCTCTGGATGCCGGCACCCGCTTTCGCAATGGCGACTTCGGACGTGAGGTCAGTTGGACGGAATTGACGGAGCCGCTCCGCGGGGCCGTGTTTTCCCTGAACGCCGGTGAACTCGGCGGGCCGATCAAGACGCAACTCGGCTGGCATGTTCTGCAATTGGACTCCAAGCGCAAGCTGGATGTGCGCGACTATGAAACGGTTCGGCCGACTATCGAATCGATACTCAGCCGGAGGAAGCAACAGGAACGCCGTTTGGCCCACTTGGAAGACATGCAGAAGCGGGCGAATCTGCGGTATGACACGGAGACGCTGGCGCTCTGGCGCGTCAAGCTCCAGGCGATTGCCGACACGGCGGGGCTTCCACAGGGCCAGTTCCCCGCTGTGCTGCCCGAACAGCTCACGGACGCCGAGAAGGATCGCGTAATGTACCGTTTCGGAAACGACGAGAGCGTCACACTGGGGAGATACTGTGAGGCGCTGGCGGCACGATCGGCGTATGAGCGCCCCGATCCCGCTGACACCGTTCAGCTTCAACAGTTCGCTTTCCTGGTGTCGCTCTATGGTATCCTCCGGGAGGAAGCGTTGCGACTGGACCTGGAGGAATCGCCGATCTATAAAGAGCGCGTGCAGTCCTACCTCGAGAACATGATGGCCGATCGGATGCGCAACACCTGGCTGGCGCGCGGCATCAGCGTATCGGACGACGAGGTTCGGGCGTTCTACGACGCCCACCCGGACTCCTTCATCGCGCCGACGGCGTACCACATACGGGAAGTCATGGTGTTCGACCGGAACCAGGCGTTGCAGCTGCTCCAACGAGCGGAGGCGGGGACTTCGGTCGAGACGCTGGCGCGCCAGTACACGCAGCGCTCTGGCATGAAGAGCAAGGGCGGCGATTTGGGCTGGGTCACGCCCGACACCTACCCCGACTTCTATGGAGCCGCCTCGAAACTGCAGCCCGGTCAAGTCGCCGGACCTTTGGCGGGTGTGGATCAGTATTCGATCATCCAATTGATCGAGACTCGCCCATCGAGCCAACAGACTTTCGAGGAAGTCGGCAACAAGCTCTTCGAGCGTCTCCAGTCGGCACGTCGTGATTCCGTTCTTGCTGCGTTTATCGACTCGATGCGCACCGCCCACCCGGTGATCGTATATGAAGATGCGCTGCTGACAGGGTTGGCCGACATCCACGGACAGGTCGACAGTGTCGGCGCCCGATGACATTCCCATGTTCGCGCCAAGGGTCGCCGACGTCCGGCAGGGAACGTTGAAGCTCATTTGTATTCCCGGGAGGCTCAAGTCATGAGGGGCTATGGCATCAGGCGCTTCGCGGGCGTTGCTCTCGTATCAGCGGTGGTCGTGATCGCCCCGCCGCTCGCCGCCGAGGTGTTGGAGGAACCGATCGCCGTCGTCGGCGACCGGGTCATTCTGCGCTCGGAGTGGGAGACACAACTGGCGCTCTATGCCATGCAGAACAAGCTGGACGCCGACAGCCCCGCTGTTCGAGATACGGTCGGACGAGCCCTCTTGGAACAGATGGTCAACGACCAGTTGATTCTGATTCAGGCGGAACGCGATACCACGCTGCGGCTCAAAGACCAGGAGATCGATGCGGCCCTGGAGGACAGATTGCAGGAGTTGCGTCGTCGGTTCGGGTCCGATGATGAATATCGCGCCCAGCTCGTCAAAGAAGGTCTTTCGGAGCGAGACTTGCGCGTGCGGTACCGCCAGGATGTACAGAACCAACTGCTGAAGCAGGAGTTGATCCAGCGCAAGCTGGCGGAGGTCGCCGTCACGAATGGCGAGGTTCGCGAGTTCTACAACCGCTATCAGGACTCGCTGCCGGTACAGCCGGAGGCGATCAAGCTGGCTCACATTCTCATGCCCGTGGAGGTGAGCTCGTCGACGGTGGATTCCGCGCGGACCCGGTTGACGGTTATTCTCCAACAGGTTCGTGAAGGACTGGATTTCGCCGAGGCCGCGCGCCGTTATTCGACCGATCCTTCCGCGTCCGCGGGCGGCGACATCGGTTGGTTCGGGCGTGGCGATATGGTTGGTGCTTTCGAGGAGGCCGCCTTCGCGCTGGCTCCCGGACAGATCTCCGGGATCGTCCGCAGCCCGATGGGGTGGCATCTGATTCAGTGCCTTGATCGCGATGGAAATCGCGTGCACGCGCGGCACATCATTCTCTCGCTGGTGCCCACTCTGGCGGATTCCTCCGCCGTCAAAGACCGCGCCGATTCGGTGGCCAACGCGGTGCGCGGGGGCGCGGACTTCTGCGCGCTGGCGCAGGAGTACTCGCGCGATGAGGAATCGCGGAAGAACTGCGGCGAGTTGGGATGGTACCCGGTCGGAGAGATGTTTCCCGAGTTTCGCGCCGCACTGCGGGACGCGAAATCCGGCGACATTGTCGGTCCCGTCAGCACGCCGTACGGTTGGCACGTTCTCCGCGTCCTCGATCGCCGGGCCGAGCACCGTTTCGACATGGCACAGGACTGGGACGCGATCAAGCAGATGGCGCGTCAGGACAAGACCAACCGCGTCGTCTCCGATTGGATCGCCGAGATCAGGCAACAGACGTACGTGGACATCCGACCGATCACCGGCACCGTCTCCATGGGTCCCGAGACACGCTGAGGCGCCGAGCTTGCCCTTGCGCCCGGCGACGCGCCCAGTCCCGGCCGCCAGACAACGGCCGCGACATCTGCGCGCGTCTTCCGCGCATGACCCAGTGCCGCGACATCCGTGATTGTTGAGCGCGCCATCCTGGTCGGTTTTTCGCCGCGCCGCGTGTCCCGCGAAGCGCAGGAGAGGTCATTGGATGAACTCGCCCAGCTTGTCTCATCGGCGGGAGGAGTGGTCGCAGCACGCATCGCGCAACAGGGCCGGGCCAATCCCGCGTACCTCGTCGGCAGCGGGAAACTCACTGAGATCGAGTCACTGCAAGAGACCAGCCGCGCCGATCTGGTCGTCTTCGATGATGAGCTGTCACCGGCGCAGATTCGCAACCTGGAGCAACGTCTGGCATGCCGCGTGATCGACCGGTCCATGCTGATTCTCGCCATCTTCGCGCGCCACGCGCAGACCAAGGAATCCCGGACTCAGGTCGAACTGGCCCAGTATCAGTATCTCTACCCACGATTGACCGGGCAATGGACACACCTGTCCAAGCAATGGGGTGGGATTGGCACACGGGGACCCGGCGAAACTCAGTTGGAGACGGACAGGCGGCTGGTGGCCCGGCGCATTCAGAAGTTGAAGCGTGAGTTGACAGCCATTGATGCGGAACGCCACGTGCAGCGGCGCGGTCGGCGGGGTCTCTTCAAGGTCGTTCTGGTCGGTTACACGAACGCTGGCAAATCCACGCTCTTCAACCGACTGACCCGGTCCCGGGTCTGGGCCGCGGATCGTCTCTTCTGTACGCTGGATGCCACGACGCGGATTCTGGCCCATGGCGGGGAGCGTCGAATCCTGCTGACCGATACGATTGGCTTCATCCGCAAGCTGCCGGCGCCGTTGTTCGCGGCCTTCCGTGCCACGCTCAGCGAGGTCTCCGCCGCCGATCTGATCGTCGTCGTCATCGATTATGCCGATCCCGGCCACGTCGAGGCGCTCAAGGAAGTGGAGCGTTCCCTGGTGGAAATCGACGCTGAACGAGTCCCTCGACTATATGCTCTCAATAAGATCGATTTGCTCAATGGCGTTGTGACCACGCCATTCGCTCCCCAGCAGCCGGCTCCAGACGTGGCTGCCGTTTCAGCCCAGACCGGGACCGGAATCGATCGACTTGTCGCCGCCATCGTTGGGATGGCCGCAGTGGCCCCGACCACGGCCCCGCGCCGTCGCGCCCGGACCGCCCGATCCCGAACCCGCTGGGAGGCGGGCGGCGACAGGTGAGCGTGGAGTATGGGCACGCTCCCACACTCCGGCAGGCCAGACAGCGTGCCGGCGATCGCCATTCAGATTCCGTACGCGGCGGACGACAATCTTAGTAGGGCGGCATGCCGCGGGCAATTCGGCCCGGGATCAGCGACATCAACGATGCCGCTTTGGCCCTGCGGAACCGGAGACGTATGGCCATCGAACAACGTAAGATCCTCGTGGTCGAAGACAATCCCAATATGTCGAGCCTCTTGGCCGACATGCTCGAAGTGTTCGCCGTCGAGAGCGTCCGCGCCTCCGACGGAGAGGATGCCCTGCGAAAGCTGTCGGACGAGAACATCGGACTGGTCATCAGCGACATGCGCATGCCCAAGATGTCCGGGACCGAGTTGCTGGCAGCCATCAAGGACAAGGACCCGCGACTCCCGGTCGTCCTGATCAGCGGCTACTCATTGGGGGAATCTGACGATCGCGAGACGGCAGGTCGCGCCGACGGTTTCCTCATGAAACCGTTCCGCATGAACGACATCAAGGATATTCTCGAACGATTGTACGTGCGGTAATACCTTACTCAGGTAACGCGTCGTGTCCAGGAAGAGGGCGAGGAGACCTCACCTCTGCAGAAATCCGTGTTGCAAGGGGCGGGATTTCCCCGCCCTTGTCAACGTCCCTGCCGTCGATGCCGAATGAACTCGATCATCATCGGAATGACCGAGATCAAGATGATCGCCAGGACGGCCAGAGAGAAATGTCGACGCACGGCAGGGATGTTGCCAAACAGATATCCCGCATAAACGAAAAAGGTCACCCAGATGATCCCGGCGAAGACACTGTAGCTGATGAAGCGGCCGTACCCCATGCGGCCGATCCCGGCGACGAACGGGGCAAAGGTCCGTACGATCGGGACAAACCGGGCGATGATGATCGTCCGGCCGCCGTACCGGTCGTAGAACCGGTGCGTTCGTTCGAGGTACTCCTTCTTCAGAAACCGAACGTTCTCGCGGTGGAATACCTTTGGTCCCACGAAGTGCCCGATCCAATAGTTGACCGTGTCGCCGAGATTGGCCGCGACGCACAGCAGGATGGTCAGCCGTAACGGATCAAGCGATCCCAAGGCGGCCAGGGTCCCGGCGGCGAACAACAATGAATCTCCGGGCAGGAACGGCGTGACAACCAGACCCGTCTCGGCGAAAATCACCAGGAACAGAATGGCGTAGCTCCAGGTTCCGTAGGCGCGGATGATCTCGTCCAGGTGCCGGTCGAGGTGAAGAAAAAGGTCGAGAATCGAGGACAGAAATTCCATATGTTCGGACCGCCGGACCGCCACGCGGTCGTGGCGGAGGCGGGAAGGTAGCCCGGTCGCCACGGTTTGTCAAAGTCAGAAGGAGCACGAATGCCCACCAAGGTCACATTGATTCCCGGCGATGGCATCGGACCCGAAATCACGCAGGCCGTGACACGGATCATTGACGCCGCCGGGGCCGATATTACCTGGGAGGTCCACGAAGCAGGACTGAAGGCATTCCCCGATCATGGCAAGCCGGTTCCCGACACCCTCTTGGAATCGATCCGCCAGAACAAGATCGCGCTCAAGGGCCCTCTGACGACATTCGTCGGCAAGGGCTTCGCCTCCGCGAACATCACCTTGCGCAAAGAACTGGACCTGTATGCCAACCTCCGTCCCGTCCGCAGTCTTCGGGGGATTGCCTCACGCTATGAAGGCGTTGACCTCATCATTGTCCGTGAGAATACCGAGGACCTCTATTCCGGGATCGAGCATGTCGTGACCCCCGGCGTCACCCAATCGATCAAGGTCATCACCCAGGTGGCCTCCGAGCGAATCGCCCACTTCGCCTTTCAGTATGCCCGACACCGCGGCCGCAAGAAGGTCACGGTGGTCCACAAGGCCAACATCATGAAGGTCTCCGACGGCCTCTTTCTCGACTCCGCTCGCAAAGTGGCGCGCGAGTACCCGGAGATCGCCTTCGAGGATCAGATCGTCGACGCGCTCTGCATGAAGCTGGTGATGGATCCGTCGCGGTTCGATGTTCTCCTGCTGTCGAATCTCTACGGTGACATCGTTTCCGACCTCGCCGCCGGTCTGGTGGGCGGACTGGGCGTCGTACCCGGTGGCAACTTCGGCTTCGACTGCGCGGTCTTCGAGGCCGTTCATGGCTCGGCCCCGGACATCGCCGGGAAGGGGATCGCCAATCCGCTGGCGCTGCTGTTCTCCGGCGTACTCATGCTGCGTCGTCTCGAACGCGATGACATCGCCGACCGCATCATGGCCGCGGCGTATGCCGTGCTCGAACAGGGACGCATCCGCACCCCCGACTTGGGCGGCAAGGCGACGACCGAGGAGTTCGCCGATGCGGTGATCGCTGCGATGGCGGAGAGTTGATGATCCCGCTTGCGCCACGTTGGCAACCGGGGAATCGCTTGCATTTCCGACAGATTTTGTTATATTAAGGGCATCGGCAGGGGGGCGGGATCAATCGCGACGCATCATCTGTGTCTGTTTCCATGTCCAGACGTTACCGTCCGCTTTTGTCCGTTCGCAACTCCCGCATCCAGGGACGCGGCGTCTTCGCCCTGCGGCGCATCCGCAAGGGGCAACGGGTCATCGAGTATCTGGGGGAACGGATTTCCCATGATGAGGCGGAGGAACGGTACGACGAATACACCCACGATTTCGCGCACACATTCCTCTTTACCGTGGATGAGAAGACCGTGATCGACGGGGCGCGGCGGGGGAATGCGGCGCGCTTCATCAACCACTCCTGCGACCCGAACTGCGAATCACTGAACGACGACGGCCACATCGTCATTGAGGCGATCAAGAATATTCAGCCCGGCGTCGAGCTGACATACGACTATCATCTCGACTGCGAGGGCCCCTATGGGCGTGCCTGGCGCAAGCGCTACGCCTGCCTCTGCGGTTCACGCATCTGTCGCGGCACACTCCTACGTCCCCCCAAGCGCCGCAATGGGCACAACGGGAACGGCCGCAGCGGCAACGGGAAACGGTAGCACAATTCCTCCCAATGTCATGGTCTGTGCGGGTCAGCCCTCGGGCTGACCTCGGACCCGAAGGGTCCGTTCAAACACGACAACACAGAGTGACATCGACCGCTGCCGCGGTCGAACGTCAGCCCAAGGGCTGACCGGCACGACACGGCAGATGACTTCTCCTTTTGTCTACCCCGAGCGGAGTCGAGGGAGAGGTCGTCCGCCGCAGGCGGACGGGTGCGGGGATCTTTGTTCTATGCCCTCAGGCCCGAAGCGTCTTATGCGACCATAGTCGTAGACTCTGGCATGGGTGCCGGTCAGCCCTTGGGCTGACGTTCGCGGCGCCGCCGCGACCCGACTCGCGACAATCCCACTCCTACGGACCCTTCGGGTCCACGGTCAGCCCAAGGGCTGACCCGCACTACGAATTCACGTTTTCCCGTGGGCGCCAATTGCCTAACTTCTCCCCATGCCCAAGGACCATCCACCGACCAGGAAGGGGCAATCCCCCAAACCGAAGACCCACAAACCAGAACGCCCGCGTTCCGTCGGCCCCTCGTTCCGTGAACGGATCGCCGCCCGGCCGGTGCGCTGGGCCATTCTTGCCTATGCGCTTCTGACCGTGATCTTCTTCGCCGGGCCGATCTTCTCGCCGGGGAAGATGGTCTTTGGCTCTGACACGATGTCGGCGGGGGTCTTCTTCCGGTCGCTCTCGGCGGAGTTCTGGCGCAGCCACTTCCGTCTGCCGATGTGGGATCCGTATATCCACGCCGGGCTGCCGTTTGTCGATGCCATGCACGGCGACATCTTCTATCCGGCCTCAATCCTGCAGATCATCCTGCCGGTCACCTACGCGTTGGGACTGAAACTGATTCTGCACGTCTTTCTGGCCGGCGTCTTCATGTTCCTGTTCCTGCGCGTGCTCGGTCGCAGCGATGTCGGCGCGTTCGTAGGCGGCCTGCTCTACATGTGGACACCGTGCCTGGTCTCGCTCGTCTACCCGGGGCACGACGGCAAGATGTATGTCACCGCGCTTCTCCCGCTGGCGTTTCTCATGGTCCATCGGGCCGTGGTCACCCGACGCTTGCCGTGGTTCTTCGGTTTCGGACTGGTGTATGCCCTGATGATCCTGACGGCGCACGTGCAGATGGCGTATTACGCTTCCTGGGGGCTGGGACTCTATTTCCTCTTCCTGCTGTGGGATCAATACCGCTTCCAACTGCGCAAGATCGCGCTGCCGATTGTGTTCTTCGTCCTCGCGGTTCTCCTCGCCGGCGGGGCCTCGGCGGTGCAGTGGATGGCGCCGTATCAGTACCTCGCCAAATACTCGCAACGCATCCAGCACACCGAGGGACGGGGGTATGAATGGTCGAGCTCCTGGGCCATGCATTCTGAGGAACTGCTTTCCGAAGTGAACCCGGAATTCCCCGGAGCCAACCTCTCATCGGGGCCGTCGACCTATTGGGGCCAGAACTTCTTCAAGCTCAATTCCGAGGCAGTCGGCGTGATGGCCGTGGCTTTGGCCGTCGTGGCGTTTGTCGCGGCTCGGGCACCGTCCATCTGGTTCTTCGCCGGGCTGTCGCTTCTGGCTCTGCTTCATGCCCTCGGCGATTCGACGCCGGTCTTTCGCCTGTTCTTCGAGTTCGTGCCGATGGTGAAGAAGTTCCGGGCACCATCGATGAGCAGCTTTCTGTTCGCATTCTCGTGGGTGGTCATGGCCTCGCGGTCGCTCGATCTGTTGCTGGAGCCACGCCGAAGCGGCGGTGTATCGGTCCGTCGCAGCCGGGACCCCCATCGCGTTCTCTTGGTCATTGCCATGGTCTACTCCGGCATTGCCCTAATCGGCTTGGTCACCGGGCCGTCGCTGCTGACCGGTTGGGCTTCCGCATTCGGCGAACCGCTCACCGGCGAGAAGGCCCAGGCGGCGGCGGCCAATGCCAACAGCATGCGGATCGGATTTCTCATCGGTGCGATCCTGCTCTGGGCCCTGGTCGGACTGTTTCGTCTTCACAAGCGGGGTGGTCTTTCACAGACGGGTGCTCTGGGTGGACTGATGGCTCTGGCGGTGCTCCCATTGTGGCAGTTTGATGCCCGTTTCGTGACGACGATCGATCCGAAGCGTTCCTATGGCGACCGTCCGATCCTGAACCTGATCCGACAGAATGCCCCGGCACCGCCCGAGCGCTACCGCGTGCTCAATCTGCCCCGGACACTGGATGACAACTACCTGGCTCTGCATGGTATTGAAGAACTGTCACCGAGCGCGATGCACGGGAACCACCTGTTGACGCATGACAACTTCGTCGGCCGTCACGACCCGACGCCCGCGCTGGTGACGAACGCGGCCACGCTCAATCTGCTCAACGCCGTCTTCATTGTGGCGCCCCAGCCGGTGAGCCGGAGCGGGTTCACGTTCGTGGCGCAGAGTCAGGGCCTCTATCTGCATCGTAATCAGGATGCGCTGCCGCGCGCGGCCGTCTTCTATCAGTATGAAGTGAACACAGACTCCAATGCGACGCTGGCGCGTATCCGCAGCGACGACTTCCCGTATCGGAGCCGACTGATTCTCGACCAGGCACTGCCCGGTTTGCCGCCCACCGATACATTGGCCCCCCCGGTTCTCTTCACGCCGGCACGCATGGTCGCCTGGGACACCGACAACTTCGAGGTCGAGTGCAGCGCGGAACGCGACGGCATTCTCTGGCTGTCGGAGAACTACTACCCGGCATGGACCGCCACCGATGAGACGGGGCGATCATTGCCGATCTATCGCGCCGACTACACCTTCCGCGCCGTGCCGGTGACGGCCGGAACACACAGGATCAAGTTCGATTTCCATTCCTCTGTCTTTGCCAATTCCGTTTGGTTATCACTCGCCTGCCTGGCGATCTTGATCGCCGGCTGCGGTTGGGCGGCGTGGGTCCATCGCCGTCCGGCATGAACCGGGATTCCATCACAGCGATGCCTAAGCCTTCCCAGTCCCCGTCTCCGGCCGATTTTCGGCCATTTGTCCCCGCGCAGACTTCGATGCCGGAGTTCACGCTCCGGGCAGCGGTCGCCGGTGTCATCTTCGGTCTACTCCTGGGTGTGGCCAACACCTACCTCGGATTGAAGGCCGGACTCACCGTGGCCACGTCGATTCCGATCTCGGTCATGACGATCGCCACCTTCCGCGCGCTGCGGGTCTTCGGCGTGCGTTCCACCATCCTCGAGCACAACATCTCACAGTCGATCGGCTCGGCCTCGTCGTGTGTGGCCTCGGGCGTGATCTTCACCATCCCGGCGCTCTTCCTCTGGGGGGCCGATCCCAAGCTGCTGTCGATTGCGCTCCTGGCGCTGACCGGCGGCGTACTCGGGACGGTCATGATGATCCCGCTGCGGCGATTCCTGATCGTGCGCGAGCACGGGAGTCTGCCTTACCCAGAGGGAACGGCCTGCGCGCGCGTGTTGGTGACGGCGGAGGGAACAGGATCGCAGGCCAAGCCGCTCTTCCTTGGGATGGCTCTGGGAGCGGTCTACAAGTTCTGCGTCGGCTTCCTGCATCTGTGGAAAGAGGCGCCGCGTACCGGAATCATCGGTCTGCCCAAAGCCCAGATCGGGCTGGAGGCCACGCCGGCGCTGCTCGGTGTCGGTTTCATTCTCGGTCCGCGGATCGCCGCGGTGATGGTCGCCGGCGGCGCCATCTCCTGGGTGATCCTGATTCCGATCATCAACTGGATCGGGATGGGGCGGACGACGCCGCTCTTCCCGGAGACGACCAAGCTGATTGTCGACATGAGCGCCGTAGAGATCTGGTCGCGCTACATCCGATATCTTGGCGCCGGGGCGGTGGCGGCGGCGGGGATATTCACGATCATCCGGTCGATCCCCACCATGGTCGAGTCATTCCGGCTGGGCATTCGCGGCATCTCGCGGGCTGGTCAGAATGCCACGGCCGCGCTCCTACGGACGGACCGGGACCTCTCCTTCCGCACCGTCGGCCTGATCGTGTTGGCCGTTGTGGCCGCAGTTCTGTTCGTCCCCGGCCTCGTGGGGGGACTCAATTCGCTGCCGGGTCGCATCGTGGTCGCGCTGGCGATCACGGTCTTTGCCTTCTTCTTCGTCACGGTGTCGTCGCGGATTGTCGGCTTGATCGGCGTGTCTTCAAATCCGACCTCGGGGATGACGATTGTCACTCTGCTCGGGACTTCGCTGGTATTCTACCTTCTCGGCTGGACCGATACAGTGGGACGGATCACGGCGCTGTCGGTGGGCACGGTCATCTGCGTGGCCGCTTCCTCGGCCGGAGAGATGTCGCAGGATCTGAAGACTGCCTATCTGATCGGTGCCACGCCCTATAAGCAGCAAATCGGACAACTTATCGGCGTGGCGACTTCGGCGTGGGTGGTCGCCTATGCGGTCTCGGTGCTGCATCACGCGTATGGGTTCGGCACGGAGACGCTGCCGGCGCCGCAGGCAACTCTCATGAAGACGGTGATCGAGAGTGTCCTGGCCGCGCAACTGCCGTGGACATTCGTGCTGATCGGCGTCGGATTCACAGTGGCCGCGGAACTGCTGCGGATCCGTTCGCTGCCCCTGGCCGTGGGGCTCTACCTGCCATTGACGACGATGACTCCCATCTTCGCCGGTGGACTGATCCGATGGATGATCGACCGTCGGCACCAGAGTACGGAGAGCAATCCCGACCGCGAACGCGGCATTCTGACCTCATCGGGTCTGATTGCCGGCGAGGGCCTCATCGGCGTCTCGCTGGCGGGGTACGTCTATCTGGTTGGCAAGCCGGGGGGAATCGGCGATGCGTGGCTCGGAGCTCTTTCCGGCTGGGTGGCGCTGGCGCTGTTCGTCGGCCTCGGCTATGTGCTGTGGCGGCCCGCGTCCAAGTAGCCCATCTCCAATCCATACCACCCATCTCGTGGTGCGAAATCACTCACTGATCGCGCTTAGAACGGCTGAAGGGAATGATGATGCGGTCTCTCACTTGTAGAATCCCTCACTCCGACCCTCTCCCGGAGGGAGAGGGGGAGAGATAACCTCTCCCTCCGGCTTGTCCGCCTCTGGCGGGGAGAGGTCGATCCGTCCGTAGGACGGATCGGGTGAGGGAGCTCTTTCGCTCACGCATGCTATCAGACGGTCTTGGTCAATCCGAGGAGTGCCAATGAACCAAGTGCTCTTGTGCCTGATTCTGGGACTGGCGGCGGGGACGTTCAGCGGCTTGGTGGGGCTTGGCGGCGGTCTGATTCTGATCCCGGCTCTGATGTTCTTCTTTGGTTTGACACAGCATC
>JBFMGX010000007.1:0-13364 GCA_040752595.1 Candidatus Zixiibacteriota bacterium | reverse complement strand
ATGAACCAAGTGCTCTTGTGCCTGATTCTGGGACTGGCGGCGGGGACGTTCAGCGGCTTGGTGGGGCTTGGCGGCGGTCTGATTCTGATCCCGGCTCTGATGTTCTTCTTTGGTTTGACACAGCATCAGGCCCAGGGAACGACATTGGCGATTCTCGTCCCGCCGATCGGTCTCCTGGCGGCATGGACCTACCACAAAGCCGGTTACGTTGATGTGAAGATCGCCGCCCTTGTCTGCCTCGGTTTCTTTTTTGGCGGGCTTTTGGGTGCCAAGCTGGCGACCGCGTTATCGAACGCCGCACTCCAGAAGATCTTTGCCGTAGTTCTGATCGTGATTGCCGTGAAGATGCTACTGGGCAAGTGATCGACACACCATGGTCGGTGTGCTGTGGTTCCATTCACGACGATCGTCGTTTCTTTTGCTCTGCGAGAACAAAGCGGAGGCCACACCATAAGCCGAAGAGGGATGCGACCAGGCCGGCCGCGATCAGGACTCCCCAGAACACACGCCAGGGCCCCGGCGTTGCCAGCCCCAGCCCTCTGTAGGCCTGGGTGAATCCGTAGACCGTTGATGCCGTTCCTGCGGCGATGACGGCGAAAGCCAGCGCTGTGCTACCGACGGCGATCCGCCGCCGCCGGATCGAGCTGAACGCCTGATAGAAGCCGTACGCGGCCGCCAACACACCGAGCGTGGTCAGAACGAAGTGGTATGCCCGCGGCTCATAGCGGACGATGGCATAGTAGGCGATGCCGAATCCGAACGCCGCCGCCGCTGCGCCGGCGCCGGATACGACGTACAGGAGTGCCTTCATGCGCATGGTCGTGACACGCTCCTCGAATGGCTCTCGTGTGAAACTCCGCCTGCCGCTCCACCGATGATTCCCGGAGACCCGTGCCGTCGCATCGCGCACCTGCGTGTGCCGCACGCCTATCGTTTGCGCCGGAGGAGACGCGTCATCAGATCGTCCAGCAGCGTGTAGACGACCGGAACGACCAGCAGCGTCAGCGCCGTCGAGGAAATCAGTCCGCCGATCACTGCGCGGGCCATCGGCGCGCGCAACTCGGCGCCGGGACCGAATCCCAACGCGAGAGGAAGGACGCCGAAGATCGTCGCCAGCGTCGTCATCAGGATCGGCCGCAGACGGATCGGTCCCGCGGCCAGGATCGCATCCCGACGGCTCTCACCCCGAGCGCGTGCCTGTTTGACGAAGTCGACCAACAGAATCGCGTTCTTCGTGACCAAACCCATCAACAGCACGACCCCGATCAGGGAGATGATCGATATGGCGCTGCCGAAGAGGAACAACCCGCCGAAGGCGCCGACCAGCGCCATCGGCAACGACAGCATGATCGCCAGAGGATCGGTGAAGCTCTCGTATTGCGAGGCAAGCACGAAGTAGATGAAGATCACCGCCAGAAACAGGGCGGTGAAGATGTGTCCGAACGATTCCTCCTGGATTTCCGCCTCACCGGTGGCCCTGATCGAGTATCCCGGCGGCGTGGGGATGTTCCGCACCTTGGTGAGGGCCACATCGCGCACGTCACCGGCGAAGACATCCGCAGCGATGTTCCCGGAGATCAGGACCTCACGGCGACGGTCATAGCGACGGATCTCGGTCGGGCCGCCGCGCTGGTCGAGCCGCGCCACCTGCTTGAGCGGCACAAAGAAATGCTCCTGTCCCGGGACATCGCGCTCGCTATGGATCATGAGGTTCTCGACGGCCCAGGCATCGGCACGGTCCGCGCCGGCCAGCCGCAGCCGCACCTTGTATTCCTCGTTGCCTTCCTTGTAGGTGGTGATGTCGTCGCCCTCGACCAGCAGCCGCAGTGCCGAGGTGATCCCCGCCATCGACAGACCCAGCTCGCTGGCACGGTCGCGCTCCACGATGATCTGTGCCTCCGGGCGTGAGCCGACCAGCGAATTCCGCACGTCGCGGGCGCCCGGAACGGAACGTGTCGAGTCCTCCACCGCCCCGGCGATTCGTCGCAGAATTCGCAGGTCCTCTCCCTGAACCGACAAACTGATCGGACGGCTGTGCTCACCTTGCGGCTCCAGCGATAGCGAGAGATATAACCCGGGCAGATCCCGAGTCCGCCGGCGGATGTCGGACAGAATCTCCAGGGCGCCGCGCTGTCGCTCGGACTTTGGGGAGAGGAGCACGGTCGTCACGCCTTCGTTCACGCCGCGCTGTCCGGATCCGATGGCGGTATAGATGTTGCGGACTTCGGGCAGTGGGCGGATGCGTTCTTCCACCTGAGCGGTGAGCGCGGCGGTTTCACGGAGCGATGTGCCGGGAGCGGCCTCAAACTGAACGAACACCTGGGCCTGATCCTGTTGGGGCAAAAACTCCGTGCCGATCAACGGCACCAATCCGAAACTGGCGAGAAACCCCACGACCGCAATCGCCATCGTGGCCGCGCGGTGGTCGAGCGCCCAGGCCAGCACACCCCGGTAACGCCGCTTGACCCAATCGAAGCCGTGGTTGAATCCCCGGTCAAATGTGTTCAGCCACCGCTCTCCGAACCAGCGGCCGCGACGTGCACTTTCATGCTCCTCAGGGTGGGTCACCAGCCGCGAGAACAACATCGGCGTCAGCGTGAAGGCAACGAACAGTGACACGAGCACCGACACGGCGACCGTCATGCCGAACTGGTAGAAGAAGCGTCCGACGATGCCTCCCATGAACGCCACCGGGACGAAGACGACGACGATCGTGAACGTTGTGGCCAACACGGCCAGGCCGATCTCGCTGGTCCCGCGCGCGGCGGCGGTGCGGTTGTCCGCGCCACCGTGGAAATTCCGGTAGATGTTCTCGATCACAACGATGGCGTCATCGATCAACAGGCCGACCGCAATCGACAGACCGAGGAGGCTCATGAAGTTGATCGTGAACCCCAGAAGCGACATCAGCGTGAACGAGCTGATGATCGAGGTGGGAATCGCCAGCGCGGAGATCAGCGTTGTCCGCCAGTTGATCAAAAACACGAAGATGACCAGGACGGCCAACAGGCCGCCATAGTAGATGTTAACCATCACGTCGTGAACGGCATCGCGAATGAACACGGAATTGTCGACCGCCACCGTGATGTCGACGTCTCCCGGTAGCTCTCCTTTCAGTTCACCGATGCGGCGGACCACCTCGTCGGCCACCCGCACCGTGTTGGCGCCGGACTGACGCACGATGTCCAACGAGACCGCCTCACGCCCGTTGAATCGCGACAGATTGCGTTGCTCGCGGACGCTGTCCGAGACGACGGCCAGATCGGAGAGACGAATGGGGTCGCCCTGACGGTGGGCCACGACCAAGCGTCCAAAATCACGCCAGTCGCTGTACTTGCCCAACGTGCGCAACGTCAACTCCGAGCGGCCGCGATCGATCCGTCCGGCGGGGAATTCCACGTTCGCCATCCGGACCGCACCGGCGACCTCCTCGACCGACACCGCGAAGGCCTTCAGGCGGTCTGCATCCAGGCCGATTTGAATCTCACGTTCGGCGCCGCCGATCAACGACACCGCACCCACGCCGGGAACGGACTCCAGGCGTTTCTTGATCACATCCTTCGTGAGCGTGGTCAGTTCCTTGAGCGGACGGCTTCCGGAAACGACCAACGACATGATCGGATCGGAATCGGGGTCATAGCGCTGGATGATCGGCGCCTCGGCGTCGTCCGGCAGGTCGGCGAGAATGGCCGAGATCTTTTCCCGGACCTCAAGCGCTTTGTCGGCAGGATCCTCTCCCAACTCGAACTGCGCCACGACCTGCGACACACCCTCGCGGGAGCTGGACTGCAGGTGTTTCAGGCCGGAGATCGTGTTGATCTGATCCTCGATCCGCTTGGTGATTTCCGACTCAACCGCCTCCGGCCCGGCACCCGGATAGACCGTCACAACCACGACGAACGGGAAGTCCACGTCGGGAAACAGATCGACCGCCATCCGGTTGTAGGAGAAAACCCCCAACACCATCAGGGCCGCGATGACCATGACGGTGAAGACCGGCCGCTTGATGGCCGTGTCGGCGAGAATCACGGCGCCGGACTCCCGGATTCGGCGGGCGCCGGATTCACTTTCGACCCCTCCTGGATGTTGTTCTGCCCGAGTGTGACCACCGATTCCCCGGGCTGCAGGCCCGACGCTATCTCCACGACACCGCCGGATTCGGGGCCCGCGGTCACGGCGACAAAGTGCGCCACCGAGTCACGGACGACAAAGAGCCCCAGACCGCTTTCGCGATAGACGAGCGCTTCGCGGGGGACCGCGACGACCTGCGACCGCTTCTCCAGCTCGATGCCGAGCCGGACGAACATTCCCGGCAGAAACCGTCCGTCCGGATTGGCGGCCAGCACCTCGACCGAAATCGTCCGCGTGTCGGCATCCGCCGACGTCGAGATGGCATCGATCCACCCCCCGGCGGTCACGGTCGTATCCATCTCCGAGCGAACCAGCACGCGCTGACCGACCGACAGTTCCCTCGACTCGTAGACGGAGACGGCCACCAGGACCCGAATCGTGTCGACTTCGGCGATCAGCGCCAGACGCTCACCCATGGCTGCCTGACGCCCGACGCGCGCATCGATCTCGGTGACGATGCCACTGATCGGCGCGGTCAAGACGGTCGCGTCCCGCGCCGCCTCGTAGTTGGCCGTGGCCACGTCGTAGGCGGTTCGGTGGGCGTCGCGCTCCAATTCGCTGACCGCTCCCTCGCTGAACAACCGATCGTACTTCTCCTTGGTGCGCTGGGCGTCCTCAAAGACCGCCCGTGCCTGCCGGAGCGCCGTCCCCGGACCGGACTCGTCGAAGGTGATCAACGGTTGCCCCGCCTTGATCCTGTCTCCTTCGCGCGCGTGGATCCGCACGACGACCTCGGAGATCCGCGAGTAGACATTCGCCTGGTGGATCCCCTCCACCGTCCCCGTGTAGTCGCGCCACCGCAGCAGATCCATGCGGGCGGCCGTCGCGACTAGGACCGGCAGCCGCGCCTCGTCGGCCACCTGCTGCTTGGCCCCGCCACAGCCGGCAGCC
This sequence comes from Candidatus Zixiibacteriota bacterium, assembly GCA_040752595.1. Taxonomy (NCBI): domain Bacteria; kingdom Pseudomonadati; phylum Candidatus Zixiibacteriota; species Candidatus Zixiibacteriota bacterium. The sequence continues at coordinate 8,342 of JBFMGX010000007.1, read as the reverse complement.
AGCGAGAGCAACATGAGGGCAGCCAGTGCCCGGCGTGACCGGACCGATTCGAATCGATGAATTCGCATACGCTGCAACCTACCGTTCATGGGTGCATCGACAGACTACCGTTCACCGGCATCGACGGGAATCGCCAGCACCGGTTCGCCCATGGCGCGTCGCCATTCGACACGGGCGACACGTCGATCATGACGCGCCGTCTCCGCCAGCACGCGCGCCGTCGCCAGCGCCAACTGCGCATCCAGTACCTCCAACTGCGTCCCGACACCGGACTCATAGCGGAGATTGGCGATCGACAGACCGCGTTCGGCCTCGCCGACCACCTCGCGCTGTGCTTCCAGTCGCTGGGTCGCCTCACGGAACTGGTTGCGCGCGCTCTCGACCTCCAGGGCGATGCGGCGTGCCAGCTCCGCGCGCCGCAATTCCGCCTGCTTGACGTCAACCCGCGCTGCTTGGATCATCCCCCGCTTACGGAAACCGTCAAACAGGGAATAGGAGAGATTCAGCCCCGCCGACCATGAGCGGCTCAGCTCGCCCTCGCGGAGTCCGTACCGTTGGTCAGTATTCCATTGCCAGTTGAACGCACCCGTGAGCTTCAATGTGGGCCACCGTTCGGCGCGGTAAACGTCGAGGCCGCGGGCGCGTGTCCGCACCTCGTGGCCCAGTGCGGCGAGATCCGGACGGGTCGAGTCGGCGCGCCGAATCAGCAACTCCAAATCCTCCGATTCCCAATCGGCCGAATCGGGCTCCGATTCGATCAGCGTCAGTTCCTCGGACTCCCCGATGCCGATCAGGTTCTTCAATTGTGTTCTGGCCAGATCGAGCGCGCTCTGCGCCTGGATCAACTGTGGCCGCGAGGTGGCGACGCCCACGTGGGCGCGCAGATGATCGTATTCCGACGCCAAACCGGCCTTGAACTTCTGGTCGACCACCTCGTAATGGGCCTCCGCCTGGTGCACATTCTGTTCCGCGACGTCCGCCAAGGCCTGTGCGAGAATCGCTCCCAGGAAGGCGCGTGCCACTTCGGCCTCCAGATTGACGCGGGCCAGCGCGGACAGCTCGGATTGCATCTCCCGGTATGAACGTGCGGCCTGCCAGGCGGCCAGGACTCCGCCGCCTTCAAAGAGGGTTTGCTCCGCCGTGATGCCGCCGAAGGTCGAGTGCTTGGTGCCGATCCGAAAGCGCGTTTCAAACGGTTGGCCGTTCTCCTCGCCGGTGATGACCAGTTCCGGCCGCTTGATGGCGCGGCTGTAATTGCCCGCCAGGTCGATGCGGGGAAAGACCCCGGCCCGTGCGCTGACGATCAACGCCTCGGCCCGGTCTTTCTCCGACAGCGCAATCCGATAGCTCTCATTGTGCGCCAACCCGCGCGCGATCGCATCCTGCAGCGACAGTGACGTCTGCGCCCGGGCGGACCCCGGGTGCAGGAGGCCACTGACAAGGAACAGCACCGCCATCCCAATAGACCGACGAATGTGCAACCACACCATACGTTACACTCCCGAGGCTGCCCGAGCCCGACCGACCCCATCGAAGAACACGGAGACGACCAGGTCGGTATGCAGATCGGTGTCCCTCAACACGCGCGCGCCGCGAACAGACGGGGCATGCAGAAAATACTCGTGCAATAGACCGAAGAACATGATCGCCAGACTCATGGGGTCGGCGCGCCGCACCTCGCCTGTCTTGATGGCCTGTCGGAGCGCTCCGGCCAACGGCTCGACGGCGGCGAGCATGCTGTCCTGCAGTCGCCGGTGACGTCGACCGCGGCCGCCGTGGCAAACGCGCGCACACTCGTTGCTCACCATCTGACAAAAGTCGTAGTTGCGCCGGTAGTAGTGGACGAGGCGGGTCGTGTACCGATCGAAGCACTGACGCGCGGAACCGGACTCAAGCGCCGCCGCTGACGCAATCTCTCTCATGTCGTCCAACAGACTCTCCAGTGCCGCCGTGAACAGACTCTCCTTGCTTTCGAAATAGTTGTAGACCGTCCCTTTGCCCAATTCGGCATGTTCGGCGATCTCTTCCAGCGTGGCCTTCTCGAATCCGCGCGACGCAAAGACGTCCCGCGCGGCGGCCACAATGTCCTGGTGCCGGGCCGCGCGCTCACGGACCCGGCGGCGCAGCGTCTGCGGGCGCGATCGGGCGAGCGGAGTGCGAACCAGGGTCTTCATATGACCACGCGGTCACCTGGTGACCGCGTGGTCAATATACGTGTTGTTGGCAACCATGTTCCCTGCGGTACTAAGCTACTCTGTCAAAACCTGCAACATGTCAAATGCCCGCCGACGGGGGAGGGAACGGTTTGGGAATCAGGGGGTTGGATCGGGTGCGGTCGGCCAAAGCGTCCGGCGCTGACGTCTGGGACGGGTGATCGGTGTCATGCGCCCATGGAGATTGTCTGTCTCGGGAATTGCTGGCACGAAGGCGGACGGCACGGTATACTTGAGTCATCGGGGGCGTCTCTGACTCCCGGGGAGGATCGAATCGATGGCCAAGGCAAAGAGGGAACTGATCAAGCTCGAGAGCACCGCCGGCACCGGCTACTTCTACATCACCACGAAGAACAAGCGCAAGAGCGAGGGAAAGCTCGAACTGCTGAAGTACGACCCCAAGGTCCGCAAGCATGTGCTCTTCAAAGAGAAGGCGCTGAAGTAGGGTCTGTCACAGTCTGCCCTGTGGCGGCGCGATTGTCGGGGTGAACCTCGTGATCGCCCTGTCGGAAATCGCCCGAGCCGCCGCGGCGCCTCCGCCACAAACCGTTTGACTCAATTGCCGAAAAGTGTTCATTTCGTGCCGCGGCAGCGTTCGCGGCCAACGATGCGCCCATAGCTCAGTTGGTAGAGCAGCTGACTCTTAATCAGCGGGTCCAAGGTTCGAGTCCTTGTGGGCGCACCATCGACGCGAAACCTTCACGGCGCCGCTTCGTACGAAGGGGTGTCATGATCGATCTTCCCATCGGGGACATCATCCGCGACGCCTTCCGCCTCTCCTGGCGGCACAAGTACCTCTGGTTGTTTGGTCTGTTTGCGTCGTTCGGCGCCGGCGGAGGCCAGTTCAGGTTCGGCAGAACCTCCCTGGCCGACATCGAGGCCGCCCGCGCCTGGGTGTTGGCCGCGCTGGGGATGTTGCTGCTCTTGGGCTTGGTCATCGGCGTCGTGTTCTTGATTCTCCATGTCATCACCAAGTCGGCGCTCATCTATAACGTCTATCAGATTGAAACCGACGGGACGCACTCCCTCTCGGCCGGGTGGGATTTCGGTGTGCGGCGTTTCTGGTCGATGCTCGGCGTCACGTTGCTGGAAGTTCTCGCCGCGATTGTGCTGATCGGCGGACTCGCGTTTGTCGAGGTGCTGGTCTTCCTGGCCTCGGTCCCATTGGGATTCCTATCACTCTTGTTCGCGCTGCCACTGGCGATCCTGCTCACTGTCATTCTGATTCTGGTTTGGAACTACGCGGAACGCTTCGTCACGCTCGAGATGCGGGGCGTCTTTGATGCCATTGGCGATGGCTGGCGGCTTTTCCGCGAGCAGTGGCGGCCCTCGGCCCTGATGCTGCTGGCCAAGTTCATCATTGCGGTCACGGTCGCCATTGTAGTTGGGATGGTCGGAATGGCGCTGGCGGCACCCGCCGTCGCCCTCTGGTTTGCCAGCAAGCCCCTGGCGATCTTCTATGGTGTGATCGTCCTCTTCCCGCTGTTCGTTCTGGTGAACGCCTACTTCGGGACATTCGATTCCGCGGCCTGGACCAAGGCCTTCCTGCAACTGCGGGCGCCGGTCTATGCGGCTCGTCGTGGCACGGGCGGCATGGATTCCATTCCCGGAACTGCGCCTGGTGCGGGTCTGTCTACCCCGCCGGTCTTCGAGTAGCGGCCCCTTCGGAATCACAACCTCCCCGGAGAACGGCCGAGCGTGATAACCTCTCCCTCCGGGAGAGGTCGATCCGCCGCAGGCGGATCGGGTGAGGGACAGTCGATTCGGTTCGGCAGGGCTTGACAGATCGCTCGTCGCGTGGTATCTGTGCTGGTGGCCACCCCTTGCGGGTGCACCTCATGGACACCGAGCCCACAGAGTCCCGGCGCATCGGCCGGCAAATTCTCAAGAGCGTCCAGCGGACCTTCGTTTCCGGCATTGTTGTGACGGTGCCGATCATCGTCACCTGGTTTGTTCTCAGCTTTCTGTTTCGCACGCTCGACGGGATCCTCAAACCGCTTCTCGCCCGTCTTGCCGGGCGAGAAGTCCCGGGGCTGGGGCTCATTGCGACCATCGTCGTGATCTTCTTGGTGGGCATTCTGGTGCGCAATGTCATCGGCTCGCGCGTCGTCGGCTTTGGCGAACTGCTGTTTGTACGCACCCCCTTGGTGCGTACGGTTTACTCGGCCGCCAAGCAACTGGTCGAGGCCGTGGCCTCGCCGACGCGCAAGTCGTACACCCGGGCCGTACTGATCGAGTATCCCCGCAAGGGCATCTACATGGTCGGATTCGCCTCCGGGCGGACACGACTTGAAGACGGCACATCGAGCGAGACGTTGGTCGCCGTCTATCTGCCGTCGACGCCGACGCCGGTCACCGGATGGGTCGTCTTGGTTCCGGCCGCTGAGATCATTGACTTGGGCATGTCCACCGAAGACGCAATCAAATACGTGGTGTCGGGCGGGTTCGCCGCGCCGCCGGCGATGGTCCGATCCCGTCCCGGCACCGTGGAGGCATAGACGCCATGCGACTGGCAGCACTGTTGGATCCCGCGTTGGTCACGGCCGATCTCAAGGCCGACTCCAAGACCGGGGCGATCGGCGAGTTGATGGACCTGGTCGTCCGCAAGTTCCCGCGCATCGACCGCGCCGGTGTCCTCACGTCGGTGGCGGAGCGCGAGGAGATTGAGAACACTTCCTTTGGTCGATGCTATGCCTTCCCGCACGCGCGCACCGACTTGGTGAATGAAATGCACGTTGCGGTCGGCATCTCGCGCAAGGGCATCAAGGCGCCGACTCCCGACGGCAAGCCGCTGCATGTGATCTGTCTGCTCCTAACCCCCCGCAACATCGCCCAACTGTACCTGCAAACGTTGTCCGGGCTGGCGGCTTTGGCCCGCGACGAGAAGAATCTCCCCCGTCTGATTGCCGCCAGGACCGGCGATGAGGTCATCCGCGTCATCTGGGAGACCGGTCTCACCATCCGCAAGCACCTGACGGTGCGCGACTTGATGCACCAGAACGTCGTCACCGTCACCCCCGACGACACGCTGAAGGAAGTCGCCAACCGGCTCTATCGTTACAAGGTCTCCGGGGTGCCGGTCGTCGACCACGACGGCCGTGTCGTCGGTATCGTCTCCGAGGTGCACCTGATCAAGGCGGCGCTGCCGAACTTTGAGTCGCTGATCCAAAACCTCGCGGTCTCGCCCGATGTCGAACCCTTCGATGATCTGTTGCGCCGTGAGGATGAGATCAAAGTCCGCGACATCATGACCACCCGCGTCTTCACCACGACCGAGGACACGCCGATTGTGGAAGCCGCCGCCCAGATGCTCTTCCGCAACATCCGCCGCATCCCCGTCGTCGAAGGCGACAACAAACTGGTGGGGATCATCCTCCGGCGGGATATTGTGAGCAAGGTGATCCGGGGGTAGGAGCCGGGGCTTTGCTGGGACAGGATCTATGCCACACAGCGTGGCCAGACCACCCAACGGGTACTCCGCCGAAGTGCTGAGGGCTGGCGTGGCCCTGACTTCAGTCAGGGTTTATGAAGGTCTCAACAAACCGGAACCACGTCGACTATTGAGACAGCCCTTGCCGCTCTGACGCTGTTGACAGACCCTGACCAAGGTCAGGGCCACAAGAAGTCCTGTTCGTTCGGATCGCACTGACCAATGTCAGTGGCACACAAGTGAATCGGGAGAAGTGCATGCTCGACGCCGCCACACTGTCCGCCATCCTCGACAGTCTCGACACGCCGGTGCAGTTCGTGACGCCGGATCACATCATCCGCTACATGAACAAGGCGGCGATCGCACACTTCAAAGAGGGCGACACCCTGTTGGGACGCTCCCTGATGGACTGCCACAATGAGCAATCGCAGGCCACGATCCACGAAGTGCTGGCGGCATTGCGCAATGGCGAGAGCGAACGGTTGATCACCGACAAGCCGGAGCAGCGCATCTACATGCGCGCCGTGCGGAATCCTGTCGGAGAGGTGATCGGGTACTACGAACGCTACGAGCGAAGAGACACGTCAGGAGCGCAACTCGATTCCACTCGCCGCAAGCAGGGTTCCTGACCTGCTTGATGGGGAAGACATGCAACCCCTGTCATGCCGAGCCGCCTGTCCCGAACGAAGTTGAGGGAAGCGAGGCATCTGCTGCTTCTCTTTTCATCCACACAAACAGCAGGTCCCTCGCTTCATCCCGCGCTCGAAAAGCGCAGGATTCGCTCGGGATGACAATAGGGGCGGGAATTCCCTCAAGACGAAGCGGATGCACGGCGCTGCTCACCGCAGGACGGCGATGATCTCCAGCACCGCGGGTGTGATCATCAGCGCGTGCGGCGATGCTTCACGCGACTGGAACGCCGTTAGGATCTCGGTCGCTCGCTGCTGTGTCATCCGCCCCAGATCGACCAGCCGCTTCAGCCCCACCTCCACAAAGGCCTTCGGCCATTGCCACACGAAGTCGGTTGGCCGGACGATCTCGATGATCGATTCCAGCGATCTGATCTCAAAACCGAGTTCACCAAGCCATATTGGCAAATCCAAGCCGATGTCCGCCTCGCCTCCCTCATCGCGCCAGGTGTCCATCACGACGCGCACGAATTCCTCGAACTCCGTCGCTTTCGGCAGAATCTCCCATGTGGCATAAGCGAAGTACTCGTGCATCGCCAGTACGCCGCGGGGCTTGAGCGACCCGGCCACTCGCTCCAGAAGCGCCCGCGGATGCTTGACGAAGGAGAAAACCCACCGCGACCAAGCCCCATCAGCGCCGGCCTCAGGCAGGTTGGCCAGATCCAAGTCGAGTTCCAGAGTCGTAATCTGGTCGAGGCCACGTTGACGACGGGTCGCTTCCAGCACATCCAGGAACCGTCGCGACCGGTCGATGGCGATGATGCGTCCCTCTGGTCCGACAATCTCGGCCAGGTCCACCGATGCATACCCCGGACCACAGCCAAGGTCGAGCAGTGTTTGGCCGACCGTGAATCCCGCCTTTCGCCAGGCGGCCGATGCTCGCGGCCGCCAGACACGATGCTGCAAGCCCAGGCGGTCCACTTCTTCATCGTGCGTCCCCAGCACATAGTCGCGCTCGTGGCTCATTGCCATTGCTCCCGTCAGATGGCCGGCCGGGGCGCCATCGAGATCCTCCACCGGCGGCAGAAAGACGCCCCGTTGACGACCAATCTGCCGGTGGGGAGCGGAAATGTCAACGCGATTACTCCCCTTTATGGTAATGACTGCGGGGCCGATTTCATGGTCCGATGGAATTCGCGGCGCGAAACTTCGGCCAGAGAAGATCGTATTTGTCATCTATTATGGGTATGGACGGCGAAACAAGGAAGGCGGGGATACAATGAAGGCCAGCCGCATCTCGACATGTCGTCACGGCTTCATCAGGACCACTGTGTTCCTTCTGGCCGGCGCGATGGGCACGGTCCTGGTACCACCCGAAGTCTGCGGTCAGGACCAGTGCATCCGCATCATGGCGCAGGATTCCTCGCTCGACAATCTTGTCGATCCGCCCGGCTACCGGACCGCAACACCCGGCGAACTGGGAGGGGTGATCCGCCGCGGTTCTGGTCCCGTCACGATGATTCTCATCCCAGGGGCCGGGTTTGGTGCCGATGTGTTCCAGGAGTTCATGGATGCCAACACAAACAAATATCGCATGTTTGCGGTGACGCTACCCGGGTTCGGCGGCAGCCCCGCTCCCCCGTGCCCGCCGGAGACCACGAGCCTGGCCGAGCAAAGCTGGACCAACAACGCGATTGCCGGGGTCGAGAGGCTCATGAAGGACGAGCCCATCGAGAACGCGGTACTGATTGGTCACTGGTTGATCGGAACGCAAGTCGCGGTACGTTGCGCGGCCGCGCATCCGGATAAGTTCAAAGCCGTCATTCTGCTCTCCGGGACGCCGATCTGGAAGCTGACCGGCACGCCGTATGAGAAATATTACGATACTCCCGAAAAGCGCATTGCCGCGATGGACACCGTTATGGCACCCAAGTGGTTCAAGACGGTGACGCGCGAAACCTGGGACGACAACAACTTCCTTCCGCAGGATTATGCCGTCAATCCCGTGCGCGCTCTGCGCCTTTGGCGTGAAGCCGCCCGACCGCCGCTGCATGTATGGGTCCGCTATCT